>NZ_JACASJ010000132.1:0-10766 GCF_013391025.1 Enterobacter sp. SECR19-1250
GCTCCGGATGAATATGATGATCTCATATCAGGAACTTGTTCGCACCTTCCTTAGTATTCGAGGCAAAGTTTACCATACAATAGTTGAATGGAGCCTTAACGGCATCGGCATTACTCCTAATTAATCAGCCACTTTGCGAGAATATTCTGAGAGCGGCACGGTGGCCTGTTGAATAATCATCTCACGGGCGCGTTCAAACCTTTTTTAATAATGCCTACCGGTAAAAATAACCCTTCAGTTAATATGGCTTTCAGGACAAACATAACGCCCTGTCTGCAAGGTATAAAGATTATCATTAGCCTCTACAGCCAGTGTTTTCGTGCTGCTCAGCCCCTTTCTCACGAAACGCTGTACTGACCCACTCACCAACGCGCACCGGCAGGAAAAGTCTTTTCCCCTCTTATTCAAGAACGTGTTAATACTTATTCAAGAACGTGTTAATATAGAATCAATAAATTAACAACTCATTAGCATTTAAATGACATACTCCACTGTTGTCACCGGTCAATACCCATATGTCATTATTGCCATCACCATGGCAAAAATATCGCTAACATCTGCTTTAGTAGTATATTTATTGATTTTAATCAGCAAGGACTGGCCATTAATTCGGCACATTCTCATCCTTCTTTTTTATTGATTATTTGTGCTCTCGGGCAGCAAGGATACAGGGGAAATCATGCTTACGTTTTTCGAGCTCCTTATCGGAGTCGTCGTCATTGTCGGTGTAGCACGCTACATCATTAAGGGGTATTCCGCCACGGGCGTGTTATTTGTCGGCGGCCTGGCCTTGCTGATCGTTAGCGCCCTGATGGGTCACCAGGTCTTACCCGCCAGCGCAGCCAGCACCGGGTATACCGCCACAGACATTGTTGAATACATTAAAATTCTGCTCATGAGCCGCGGTGGCGATCTGGGCATGATGATCATGATGCTGTGCGGTTTTGCCGCATACATGACCCATATTGGTGCCAACGATATGGTCGTGAAGCTGGCCTCCAGACCGCTGCAGTACATCAACTCCCCGTATCTGCTGATGGTGGCAGCCTACTTCCTCGCCTGTCTGATGTCGCTGGCCGTGTCGTCAGCCACTGGCCTGGGGGTGTTGTTAATGGCTACCCTGTTCCCGGTGATGGTTAACGTCGGCATTAGCCGTGGTGCAGCGGCGGCTATCTGCGCCTCTCCGGCGGCCATTATTCTCTCCCCTACCTCTGGCGACGTCGTACTGGCGGCGAAAGCCGCGGAAATGTCACTCATCGATTTCGCCTTTAAAACCACGCTGCCGATTTCCATTGTGGCTATCGTGGGCATGGGCATCGCGCATTTCTTCTGGCAGCGTTATCTCGATAAAAAAGAGCACATCAGCCACGAAATGATGGACGTGAATGAAATCACCACCACCGCCCCGGCGTTCTATTCCATTCTGCCGTTCACGCCTATCATCGGCGTGCTGATTTTTGACGGCAAATGGGGACCACAGCTGCACATCATTACCATTCTGGTTATCTGTATGCTGCTGGCCGCCATGCTGGAATTTATTCGCGGTTTCAACACTCAGAAGGTATTTTCTGGCCTGGAAGTGGCGTATCGCGGTATGGCCGATGCGTTTGCAGGCGTCGTGATGCTGTTGGTGGCGGCAGGCGTCTTCGCGCAGGGTCTGAGCACTATCGGCTTTATTCAGAGCCTCATCTCCATCGCCACGTCGTTCGGCTCTGCCAGCATTATCCTGATGCTGGTACTGGTGGTGCTGACCATGCTGGCGGCAATGACCACCGGTTCAGGCAACGCGCCGTTCTACGCCTTCGTTGAGATGATCCCAAAACTGGCACATTCTTCCGGTATTAACCCGGCTTACCTCTCCATTCCCATGCTTCAGGCGTCTAACCTCGGTCGTACCATTTCGCCGGTATCAGGTGTCGTAGTCGCGGTCGCCGGGATGGCAAAAATCTCGCCGTTCGAAGTGGTAAAACGCACGTCGGTCCCGGTGCTTGTGGGCCTGATCATCGTGATTATCGCAACCGAAGTGCTGGTTCCTGGCGCAGCCTGAGTAAAATGACCGATATCCAAAAAGCGCCTGCGGGCGCTTTTTGTGCTTTAATAACTTCCAGAAATCTATCGCGTTAACCCATCAGGAAATCACATGTTCAGGAAGGATATCGTTATCCCGTCTGGCGCCATGGCGCTTGCACTCTGTGTCTTCTCCGCGCAGGCGGATCCGCTCAAAGCCACGCAGTATGGCGATTTCGATCGCTACGTTCTGGCGCTTTCCTGGCAAACCGGGTTCTGCCAGAGCATGGCTGAACGTAACCGTAACGAACCCGAAGAGTGCCGTCTGCAAAAAGAGAGCAATAACAAGACCGATTATCTGACCGTACACGGATTATGGCCTGGCCTGCCAAAATCCATCGCCGCACGCGGCGTGGATGAACGCCGCTGGATGCGTTTTGGCTGCGCGACCCGCCCAATCCCGAACATGCCGGAAGCCAAAGCCAGCCGCAAATGCTCAGCCGCCGAAACCGGGCTATCACTGTCGGGTGCCGCAAAGCTAAACAGCGTCATGCCCGGCGCTGGCGGTAACTCCTGCCTGGAACGCTATGAGTACGCCAAACACGGCGTCTGCTTCGGCTTTGATCCTGACGCCTATTTCGGCACCATGGTACGGATGAATCAGGAGATAAAAAACAGCGCGGTGGGTAAATTCCTGGCGGATAACTACGGTAAATCGGTAAGCCGTAAAGATTTTGATAATGCCGTGGCGAAAAGCTGGAGCAAAGACAACATCAAAGCGTTCAAACTGACCTGCAATGGTAATCCGGCCTATCTGACCGAAATGCAGATCTCGCTTAAGGCCAGCACCATTAATAACCCGCTGTCTGCCGGCTCTTTTGCGCCACAGCCACATCCGGGTAACTGTGGCAAACAGTTTGTTATCGATAAAGTGGGTTACTGATCCACAATCGGGCGCACCATATCGAAGCGGTGTTCATCACTGATGCCATAATAGGCCGTCGGCCCACCCGCACGCAGGATGGGCTGCGCTTTCGCCGTCTGGTAGATCCCCTCTTCCAGCAGCGATTCGGCAATATGAATCCCCACCACTTCGCCCAGCACCAGCCAGGTGTCAACCGGTGTGCCGTCGGCGCCGGTCAGCTGAATACACTGCGACAGGCGGCACTCAAAGTTCACCGGACTCTCGGCCACGCGTGGCGCCTTTACAAGCTGGCTTGCCGCTGGCGTCAATCCGGAAAAAGAGAACTCGTCTTGATCGTGAGGCAGCGTAGCGGAGGTGAGATTCATCGCCTCAGCCAGATCGCGCGTGGCAAGGTTCCAGACAAACTCACCCGTTTCGTTAATATTACGCACGCTGTCTTTCCAGCCGTTGCTGGAAAAGCCAATAATCGGCGGGCGGTAGTTAAAGCAGTTAAAGAAGCTATACGGTGCCAGGTTGATCTGTCCTGCCTGGTCGCAGGAGGAGATCCAGCCAATCGGACGCGGACCAATAATGGCATTCAGCGGGTCATGCGGCAGGCCATGCCCCTGTGACGGTTGATAAAAGTACATAGCGCTCTCTTATAAGGGGCAGACGCGAACTGCGTTTACCCACTATCCTGATTCAGAACGTTCAGCGTAACGCAATCCGCCAGAAATGCAGACTGAATAAATTTCAGCGAAAATTCATATGGCCCATGAATGTGACCTCTATCACTTCAAAGTTGCGTGCGCAGACAGTATCATCGGGAGAGTTAAACCCTCGCTGCCAGACGGCGAGGGTTTTCTTTTGGATTGGTTTCTGCGTTACACGCAGCATTAACGACATGGAGTAAAAAATGTCCAGACCCACCATCATTATCAATGAACTTGACGCAGAACGTATTGACCGACTTCTGGAGAAACCAGAATTCGCCTCGCTCCCGGTAGCCGATGCCCTGAATGAAGAGCTCGACCGGGCGCAGATGTGTACCCCGGAGTCCATGCCGCATGACGTGGTCACCATGAACAGCCAGGTCAAATTCCGCAACCTGACAACGGGCGAAGAGTTAACCCGCACGCTGGTCTACCCGGCGCAAATGACCGACAGCAGCGCTCAGCTTTCCGTGCTGGCACCGGTCGGCGCGGCCCTGCTGGGCCTGCGTACGGGGGATACCATTCACTGGGAATTGCCGGGCGGTGCCTCGACCCATCTGGAAGTGCTGGCGTTGCTCTACCAGCCAGAAGCGGCAGGCGATTACCTGCGTTAATCCCATCTGAACAAGCGCGACCCGCGTTGCACAGAGGATGCCTGCGCATCCTCTTTCCGCAGATTCACCTGGACGTCCTATATCGTGCCGCAGGTAAGGGAACCGTCTTAAACCACCCCACCCGGAAACGCATTCACCAGCCCTTTAACCTGCTGTTCCGCCGCTTCCGGCGTTTCTGCACCGGGCACCAGAATCACCTTGCGGCACGCCTCCTCCCGTTTTTCAAAGATCCGGTAGGCGCGTTCGGCATCGTCCAGCGGCAGATAGTGGGTGACAATCTCCTCCGGCGTCAGCAGCCCTTTTTCGATCAGCGGTAACAACTCGCCAAGCCAGGCGTGGACGTGGGTCTGGTCCATCTTAAAACTGAGCCCCTTATCGAAGGCATCACCAAACAGGAAGCCATGGATAAAACCCGCATACACGCCGGGCACGCTCACCACCCCGCCCCGTCGAACAGCAGCAATACACTGACGCAGCGCTTTACCGCTGCTGCCCTCAATTTTAAGGTTGCTGAGGATGGTTTCCGTGGTGCTGCCTTTGGCTTCAAACCCCACGGCATCAATGACGGCATCCACGCCGCGCTGGCCTGCGGTTTGCTCAATGATTTTTTCCGCTGCGTCGTTGTCTTCATCAAAGTTGATGGGGATAGCGCCGTAGCGTTCTGCGGCAAAACGCAGACGATACGGGTGATGGTCAACCACAAAGATCTGTTCGGCACCTAACAGCCGCGCGCAGGCGATGGTCAGTAACCCCACCGGCCCTGCACCAAAAACGGCGACGCTGGAGCCTTTTTCAATCTGGGCATTTTTCGCCGCCTGCCAGGCGGTAGGCAAGATATCGGAGAGGAACAGCGCTTTATCATCGGAGAGCAGCTGAGGCACTTTGAACGGCCCAACGTTACCTTTGGGCACCCGAACGTATTCCGCTTGTCCACCGGGCACGCCGCCATAAAGATGGCTGTAGCCAAACAGCGCGGCGGGCGCGGGAATTTGCTTTTTATTCAGCGCGGCGCCCTGCCCGGCGTTGGTGCTCTCGCAGGCCGCGTACTGCTGCAGGCGGCAAAAGAAGCAGTCACCACAGGCGATGACAAACGGGATCACCACCCGGTCGCCTTTTTGCAGCGTCTTCACTTCCCTGCCCGTCTCCACCACTTCGCCCATGAACTCGTGGCCAAAAATATCGCCGTGTTCAACTTTGGGGATCTTCCCGCGGTAGAGATGCAGATCCGATCCGCAGATCGCCGTGGCCGTTACGCGCAGGATAATATCGTCAGGTTGTTCAATAACAGGATCGGGGACATTCTCGACACGAACATGATGTGGACCGTGGTACGTGAGTGCTTTCATGCGACCTCCGAAAGGATCCGGGTAAGTATTTAAGGGTAGCGTTCCCTGACGACCTGCCCGGGATTAGCGGGCTTTTGAGATTTATCCTGGGAAAAACAGAAAAGTGCCGCAGCGCTTACAAAAACCATATTCATTTTATGGTTGAATGATTCCAGCGTTTATAAACAAGGAGAAACGGGTATGTATCAGAGAATTATTATGCCGGTTGATGTTTTTGAGATGGAGCTGAGCGACAAGGCCGTACGCCATGCGGAATTTCTGGCGCAGCAGGACGGGATTATTCATCTTCTACACGTGCTGCCGGGTTCTGCCAGCCTGAGTCTGCATCGCTTTGCCGCCGATGTACGCCGCTTTGAAGAGCATCTGCAGCATGAGGCGGAAAATCGCCTGCAAACGATGGTCGGGCACTTCACCATCGATCCTTCCCGCATTAAAACGCATGTCCGGTTTGGCAGCGTGCGCGATGCCGTTAACGAGCTGGCGAGCGAGCTGAACGCCGACGTGGTGGTTATCGGTTCACGCAATCCGTCCATTACCACGCATCTGCTGGGTTCAAACGCCTCCAGCGTTATCCGTCACACCCACATTCCGGTGATGGTCGTGAGATAAAAAAAAGAGGCCACCTTCTGGTGGCCTCTCCTGGTGCAGGTGCAGTCTTACTGACTTTTATTATGCTGTTTTGGTGCGAATCAGGTGGTCGAACGCGCTCAGAGACGCTTTCGCCCCTTCACCGGTCGCGATGATGATCTGCTTGTACGGCACGGTAGTACAGTCGCCCGCCGCAAATACGCCCTTCACGCTGGTTTCACATTTGGCATCGATGATAATCTCGCCCATGCGGTTACGCTCAATGGCGCCTTCCAGCCAGGTGGTGTTTGGCAGCAGACCAATCTGCACGAAGATCCCCGAAAGCGGAACGCTGTGCACATCGCCACTGACGCGGTCGCGGTACTCCAGACCGGTGACTTTACTGCCGTCGCCCTTCACTTCCGTGGTCTGCGCATTCAGCACGATGTCGACGTTTTTCAGGCTGCGTACTTTATCCTGCAGTACCTGGTCTGCCTTCATCTCTGGTGCAAATTCCAGCAGGGTAACGTGTTCAACAATGCCCGCCAGGTCGATAGCCGCTTCAACACCGGAGTTACCGCCGCCAATCACCGCCACGCGTTTGCCTTTAAACAGCGGACCATCGCAGTGCGGGCAGTAGGTCACGCCTTTGGTGCGATACTGATCTTCACCCGGCACGTTCATGTTGCGCCATTTGGCACCGGTGGCAATGATAATACTGCGGGCTTTCAGCACCGCGCCGGAAGCGGTTTCAATCTGGTGTAAGCCACCTTCGACTGCGGCAGGAACCAGCTTGCTGGCGCTCTGGCTGTCGATCACATCCACTGCGTAATCATTGACGTGCGCTTTAAGTGCGCCAGCCAGTTTCTGGCCTTCGGTCTTCGGCACAGAGATGTAGTTTTCGATATCCACGGTATCCAGCACCTGGCCGCCAAAGCGTTCGCCCATCAGACCGGTACGAATACCTTTACGTGCGGAATAGACCGCTGCCGCGGCGCCCGCCGGGCCAGAGCCGACAATCAGTACATCATACGCATCGCGCTTGTTCAGCTCTTCTGCGGCACGTTTTTCGGCGCCGGTATCCACTTTGGCCACAATTTCGGACAAGGTCATACGGCCCTGGCCAAACTCCTGCCCATTCAGGAACACTGCCGGAACCCCCATCACGTTGCGATCGGTGATTTCGTTCTGGAAAGTGCCGCCATCAATTGCGGTGTGTTTAATACGCGGGTTCAGGACTGACATCAGGTTCAGCGCCTGCACCACGTCCGGGCAGTTGTGGCAGGAGAGCGAATAGTACGTTTCAATGGTGAAATCCCCGTCGATATCGCGGATCTGCTCCAGCAGCGCCTGCGCCTCTTTCGACGGATGCCCACCGGTCCACAGCAGAGCCAGCACCAGTGAGGTAAATTCGTGGCCCAGCGGTGAGCCGGCAAAACGCGGCCCCTGATCAGAGCCCGGGTTGGTGATCAGGAAAGATGGCTTACGCACTGCCAGATCGTTCGCTTCTTTGAAGGTCACTTTCGGTGACAGTTCGGCGATCTCCGCCAGCAGTTCCTTGATTTCTGCCGATTTAGCGCTGTCGTCCAGCGTGGCAATCAGCTCAACAGGTTTGGTCAGTTTCTCAAGGTATGCCTTGAGCTGGGTTTTCATTGTAGTGTCGAGCATTGTTCTTCCCTCTCTTAAAACGTCATCATGCAAGCTGCCTTATACGGGCGGCCTGAATGCAACTTGCATCATGGTGCTGGAATGAAATGGGCGCGGGGGGCGCCCATGGGTTGCCGGGTGGCACGTCGTTTACCCGGCCTACGATACTGTAGGCCTGTGCAAGCGCAGCGCCGCCAGGCTTTACAGACTTAGATCTTGCCGACCAGGTCCAGAGATGGAGCCAGCGTCGCTTCGCCTTCTTTCCATTTCGCCGGGCAAACTTCGCCTGGGTGAGACGCCACGTACTGAGCGGCTTTCACTTTACGCAGCAGGTCAGATGCATCACGGCCGATACCTTCAGCGGTAACTTCGATAGCCTGGATAATGCCCTGCGGGTCAACAACGAAGGTCGCACGGTCTGCCAGGCCTTCATCTTCACGCATGTTGTCGAAGTTACGGGTCAGGGCGCCAGTCGGGTCACCGATCATCGCGTATTTGATTTTCGCGATGGTTTCAGAGCTGCTGTGCCACGCTTTGTGGGTGAAGTGGGTGTCGGTAGAGACAGAGTACACGTCTACGCCCAGCTTCTGCAGTTCATCGTAGTGATCGGCCACGTCACCCAGTTCGGTCGGGCAAACGAAAGTGAAGTCAGCCGGATAGAAGAAGAACACGCTCCAGCGGCCTTCGGTATCTTTCTCAGTGACTTCAATGAATTCGCCGTTTTTGAACGCCTGGTTTTTGAAAGGTTTAATTTTGGTGTTAATCAAAGACATCTGTACTTCCTCCGTGTTTTCGTTGAGATGTAAGGTAACGAACTTTCGCTACATGGGCTAATGCGTTTGCTTTATCAAATCAATCAGCCATACCTAACAACCCGAACAAGACAACGTTGTGAACCCAATGAATAAAAGCCCGAAAGTAAAAAGGCCGCCCTGGTGGGCGGCCCTGATACCTGAACTTTCCACAGGAACTTTCAGTGCCAGTGAGACTGGCGTTGCGTTGCGCTCTACATACCTTTATATCAAGGTCGTTACAGCCCCTCGATTACAGCACTCGTGTCGGGACAGGGCAATGGATTGAAGGGATAATCATATCTATGGCTGTGATAGGTTTTACCAAACTAAGCATTCCCCATCGCCGCTAATGCTCACGCCAGTAAAAATAAAAATGAGTGATAATTACTTGTCCATATATAAATCTGACTATTTTTATTCAGTTCTGTTTTCTATTTTAAAGGTAAAAATATCTTAACCATTATTGAAGTTCTATTTCATTAATCTACGTTCGTGATATATTAAGTTGGTTTTCAATCATAATTAAGCGAGCTAACCATCAAGGATGGTAAATGGTTACGTTCCTTCTATAGTTATCAGTGATGTGATAACGCAACGCAGCACACTCAGGATGAAACATGGCAAATCTTTACGACTTAAAAAAATTCGATCTCAATCTGCTGGTCATTTTCGAATGCATCTACCAACACCTGAGCATCAGCAAGGCAGCAGAAACGCTCTACATAACGCCTTCCGCGGTCAGTCAATCCCTGCAGCGGCTGCGTAACCAGCTGAACGATCCGCTGTTTATCCGTTCGGGAAAAGGGATCACTCCCACTACCGTTGGGGCAAATTTGCATTATCATCTTGAGCAAAACCTCAATCAGCTTGAGCAGACCATCAACATCATGCATGGCTCATCGCTCAAAAAGAATTTTGTCATCTACTGCCCGCAGGTTCTGACAACCGACAATCTGCTCAGCCCCATGAAGCTATTGATGCGAGAGCACAATTATGAAATAGAGCTTCATGACATGCTGCTGTCCGCGGATTCCGCAGAAGACCTGCTTGCCTACCGCAAAGCAGACTTAATTTTCTCCATTGCGCCTATCAACAATCGCTCAATGGTGTGCGTTCCCTATATCAATTACCGAATGATTCTGGTGTGCAGCCAGGATCACCCCCGCCTGCAGGAGACCGCTACCCTGGAAGAGCTGCAGAAAGAGAAGTTTACGATCTTCCTGAGCGATGAAGCGGGTGTGAAACACTATCAGTCAAAGACTGAGGAAGTGCATGCCGACAGGACAATCGGTTTTCGCTGCGACTCTCTCTTTTCAATCATGACCATGATCAGCGCATCGCATTTAGTGGGATATATCCCGGAAGTCCTGTATGAAAAATACCGTGACGTATTGCGACTGAAAAAAGTTGACGCACCCTTTACGCTGCCTCAAATGGAAGTCTTCATGGTTTATAACCGCTCAGCGCTTAACAGCTCGGTTTTCTCGAAGTTTGTTGAGCAGATTACGCAAAAATAAATCCGAATGGCTGTGATATTTACAGCCATTTCTCTCTTCAAAATATAACCCTCATTTATAGATAATAAAAAATCTGCCTTTTTTGATTTACCTGCCTTTATTTTCACTACTATTATTCTCTCTCCTGCATTGACATGAACGTCCGGTATTTATTTCCAGGAGGAGTTGCCTTTGTCAATTTATAAGCATCCGCTCAATCAAAATGTCCTTGACGCTGCCACAGAGCGCATAACATGGACGCTTGAAAATCTGCCAAGGGTCTGTGTTTCATTTTCTGGCGGAAAAGATTCCACAATTATGTTCCATTTAACGGCCCGACAAGCCCGAAAAATGGGAAAGAAAATCTGTCTGTTATTTATCGACTGGGAAGCACAGTTCACCTGTACCATTCAGCATGTGAATAACATGATCGCACAATACGCCGATGTGATTGAAAAATGCTGGTGGGTAGCGCTCCCGTTGACCACGCAAAATTCACTTTCACAATTCCAGCCCGAATGGCAGTGCTGGGAGCCGGGTAAAAACTGGGTACGCACGCCCCCGGAAGAGGCGGTAACCGATCCAGATTACTTCTCGTTCTACCAGCCGGGCATGACCTTCGAGGGACTTTGTTGAATAAATCGAACTTTTGCTGAGTTGAAGGATCAGATCACGCAT
>NZ_JACASJ010000133.1:0-10728 GCF_013391025.1 Enterobacter sp. SECR19-1250
GAACGTAGATCTCACCAATAAATAGCCGTCAATACGGCGCTCACTTAACGCTTACTTTCAAATCGCCAAACTGCTCGTAAAGCATCAGGCTACTTTTACCTTTCAAATACCCCATGAAGCCCGACACACTCATCTTCGGTGGGATCTCCAGAAGCATATGGATATGATCTACACAGCATTCTGCTTCCAGAATATTCACGTTTTTCCACTCACATAGCTTTCTTAAAATCGCGCCTATTGCTCGACGTTTCTCTCCGTAGAACGCCTGTCTGCGGTACTTCGGTGCAAAAACTATGTGATATTTACAGTTCCATCGGGTGTGCGCTAAGCTCTTCTCGTCCCCCATTGGGACCCCCTTTTGATTTCTTGTTTCTCTCTTGCAGTTGCCAGACCGCAAGTTGTTTTAACAAATCAAAAGGGGTTTTTATAACTGACTTAAAGCTGAAAGCTTTCCGGAACCCCCAGCCTAGCTGTAATGCCAGTCAGTAAAGCAACTGACTGGCCTTTTTTCGGGGCTGTGGGGTATCTCCAGGGCCTCTCCTTTACCACCCTTGGAAAGGCCCTTTCCCTTCTTGTCGGCAACTTTACCAGCTATCCCATGCTTTCAAGATCACGCATCAGCTCCGGGATACGCCCTGGTGAAGCGCCCTGCAACGTCATCAGCATTCTCATGACCATGCCGCATGATTCTGAGAAGCTCAGCTGATTCGGCCAGTATCCTTTCAGATGGCCCGCCATTTTAATCATCTGATATCGCACCAGATTATACGCCAGTAACACGCCCCATAACTCCTGCTCCACAAGCTCCGGCTTTTTACTTCTCAGCGTCAGCCTGCTCAGTTGCATCGTTTGTTTTATCTCCCTGTACCCCAGCTCTATTTCCCAGCGATGGCTGTACAGGTCTGCCATTTCTCCTCCGGGATAGCGCATGGCGTCCGTCATCGACGTCAGCAGATGGCAGACTTTCCCTTTGCGCGTCACGGTCAGCAGGCGGGCTGTCATTTCATCTCCCAGACCCGGCCATTTTTTTCGTGCCTGTGGGCTGGTTTTCAGCTTCACCAGATAGTCGCCTTTGCCCAGCTTTCTGACCTCTTCATACTGCGCTCCCTTCCTGAGAGGGAGCATCCAGTGACGGTGTTCTCCTGCCTGGCTCCATGCATTCAGCAGCCCCAGCGAGTAATAGCCTTTATCCATTAACGTCAGGGTGTTATCGCCGGTCTGCCCTATCAGTTGTTCTGCGAGCTCATTTTCACTGTTTTTCATCGTGCCGAAGGCCGCTGCCGTCAGCAGATGGCTGGTCAGCTCCATCTGACAGACCATTTTAACCTGCGGGTAGAGGGCCGGGTTTCCGCCATGCGTCTGGCGGGGAAAGGCGCTGTCGTTTTCCGGTGTGCCCGGTGTTCGCCAGAACACACCATCGATGGCCAGCAGGGTCAGGCCACACCAGTGCGGATGCGGCGTGGCCTTATGCCAGAGCTGCGCTGTTTGCGTGAACACACGGCGGACGGCTTCGCTTCCCAGTCGCTGGCGGGCCTAGATCACGGCACTGGGCGCAACGAACGGACGATTACCGGGTAACATGATATCCAGCCGGTTAACGATCTGATGAAGCGGCTCCTTGCGCTCAAGGGCCATACCGACAATGCACCAGACCATCATTTCCAGAGGAAGGCGCCGTTTGCGTAACGTGACGGTGCCGGATTCTTCAAGGCAGCGGGAAATCAGTTCCGGGTCAAGATAGTCGCCCAGAGAAGTCAGAGGGTTACGCAGAGAATCGTAACGGGATACCAGATCAAGAGCCTGTCCAGTGTGCATAAAAAAATCCGGAAACGGGTGAACATTTCCGGATTCTTACACAGCCACTGGATCGGTCAACCGATCCTTAAATGATCGGCATTAGGGAATTTCCCCGTTTTTTTATCTGCAAGTCAGGCTTTTGGTTTGTAGTTACGCAACGCGTTGCGGCCGAGAACCACACCAGAACCGATAATTCCACCGAGCAAGACTGCCAGAATTAACGCGATAACCTTTTTCGGGCTGTCACGATAGACGGGAAGATCCGGCTTCATGACGTAACGATAGACATGGATGGTATCAGGGTTCACGTTCAACTTCTCTATATCCAGTAAGTTTTGCTTAGTCTGGTAGTAAGCGCCAGAGAAGACCAGCGGACGAGACGCTTCGTTATCAATCATTGATTTCAGCGCTTCGCTCCCCAGCAGGAACATGGTTTCCTGAGTCACGTCCTGAGTTTGCTGGATCTGCGGAGTGGTAATTTTCGCCGCTTCCGCGTTCTTAAGCGCCTCAGAAATCTGTTTAATGCGCAGATCTTTCTGCTCCTGAGCGACTTTTTCCTGGTTTTCAAGAGAGTCATTGAGGCTGGTGATCTGCTGCTTAATGTTATCTTTAAGGTCGAGCGCAAGTTCCTTCGCCGTTTGCTCGTCTACCTGCTGAATGTATTGCGCCAGCTGCTTTTGCGCAGCTTCAGCAGACTCACCTTGATAGGTGACGCTCAACGGCAACGCTTGACCTTTAACGGTGGTATCAATGGTCAGTTTTTCTGGCATTTCCTGGTTTTCAAGCGCCTGGGCTAAAGCAGAAAATGAGGAATTGAAACGACCAATGGCACGGTTTTGGATATCCTGCATTGAAGGAGCAGCATTACCGTAAAGAATATTCAATGCGTTCGCGTAAGTAGCAATCTGCGCCGCATCCGGCTGGGCAATGATGGCAGACGAGGTCCATTTTTCTTTTGCAACGGTAATGTAAATACCTGCACCGAAGATAAAAACAGCTATAAAAGCGCCAATTATCAGCTTTCCGCGCCACAACTGGAGAACTAAATCTACTAAATCAATTTGCTCCGGATCATTACTGCTATTAACCGGAGTATTATTGTTCTGCGTCATACAATCCCTAACAGATGAAAAAGGGCAAAAAACAGTGATGTTTACATAGTGTATCTGTTGCCAGCGATTTTTCTATCAGAATCCGATGAGTTATATCGGAAAGATGGGTTATGTAACTCGCGGTCAACGCGCTATCATATAGCAATTCAGATGCCTCAGGCATCGACAAGATAGAAATATAATGAGGGAAGATATGAAATTTTTGGTCACGGGCGCGGCAGGTTTTATCGGATCGCATGTCAGCCAACGCTTGCTGGATGCCGGACACCAGGTCGTCGGTATTGATAATCTTAATGACTATTATGACGTCAATCTTAAGCTGGCACGTCTGGATGTACTGAAATCCGGGAATTTCACCTTTCACAAGATGGAGTTAGCCGATCGTGAAGCTATGGCAGCGCTGTTTGCCAGCGAAAAATTTGATCGCGTGATACATCTGGCCGCACAAGCCGGTGTGCGCTACTCGCTGGAAAATCCGCATGCGTATGCGGATGCTAACCTGGTCGGTCACCTTAACGTGCTGGAAGGTTGTCGTCATAACAAGGTACAGCACCTGCTGTATGCCTCATCAAGCTCCGTTTATGGTCTGAACCGCAAGATGCCGTTCTCCACTGACGACTCCGTAGATCACCCGGTGTCACTGTATGCGGCGACCAAAAAAGCCAACGAGCTGATGTCGCATACCTACTCTCATTTGTACAACCTGCCGACCACCGGCCTGCGTTTCTTTACCGTGTATGGCCCGTGGGGACGTCCGGACATGGCGCTGTTTAAGTTTACAAAGGCAATGATCGAAGGCAAAAGCATTGATGTTTACAACTACGGCAAGATGAAGCGCGACTTTACCTATATAGATGACATCGCCGAAGCTATTCTCCGCCTACAGGATGTTATCCCTCAGGCTGATGAAAACTGGACTGTCGAAACCGGTTCGCCGGCGACCAGTTCCGCGCCTTATCGCGTTTATAACATTGGTAACAGCTCTCCGGTTGAGCTTATGGATTACATTACGGCGCTGGAAGAAGCACTCGGCAAAGAAGCAGAGAAAAACATGATGCCGATTCAACCAGGTGACGTGCTGGAAACCAGCGCGGACACGAAAGCGTTGTATGACGTTATTGGCTTTAAACCGCAGACCTCAGTCAAAGACGGGGTGAAAAACTTCGTGGACTGGTATCGCGCTTTCTACAACGTCTAAAACAAAAAACCGGCACACTGGCTAATGCCAGTCAGTAAAGCAACTGACTGGCCTTTTTTCGGGGCTGTGGGGTATCTCCAGGGCCTCTCCTTTACCACCCTTGGAAAGGCCCTTTCCCTTCTTGTCGGCAACTTTACCAGCTGTCCCATGCTTTCAAGATCACGCATCAGCTCCGGGATACGCCCTGGTGAAGCGCCCTGCAACGTCATCAGCATTCTCATGACCATGCCGCATGATTCTGAGAAGCTCAGCTGATTCGGCCAGTATCCTTTCAGATGGCCCGCCATTTTAATCATCTGATATCGCACCAGATTATACGCCAGTAACACGCCCCATAACTCCTGCTCCACAAGCTCCGGCTTTTTACTTCTCAGCGTCAGCCTGCTCAGTTGCATCGTTTGTTTTATCTCCCTGTACCCCAGCTCTATTTCCCAGCGATGGCTGTACAGGTCTGCCATTTCTCCTCCGGGATAGCGCATGGCGTCCGTCATCGACGTCAGCAGATGGCAGACTTTCCCTTTGCGCGTCACGGTCAGCAGGCGGGCTGTCATTTCATCTCCCAGACCCGGCCATTTTTTTCGTGCCTGTGGGCTGGTTTTCAGCTTCACCAGATAGTCGCCTTTGCCCAGCTTTCTGACCTCTTCATACTGCGCTCCCTTCCTGAGAGGGAGCATCCAGTGACGGTGTTCTCCTGCCTGGCTCCATGCATTCAGCAGCCCCAGCGAGTAATAGCCTTTATCCATTAACGTCAGGGTGTTATCGCCGGTCTGCCCTATCAGTTGTTCTGCGAGCTCATTTTCACTGTTTTTCATCGTGCCGAAGGCCGCTGCCGTCAGCAGATGGCTGGTCAGCTCCATCTGACAGACCATTTTAACCTGCGGGTAGAGGGCCGGGTTTCCGCCATGCGTCTGGCGGGGAAAGGCGCTGTCGTTTTCCGGTGTGCCCGGTGTTCGCCAGAACACACCATCGATGGCCAGCAGGGTCAGGCCACACCAGTGCGGATGCGGCGTGGCCTTATGCCAGAGCTGCGCTGTTTGCGTGAACACACGGCGGACGGCTTCGCTTCCCAGTCGCTGGCGGGCCTAGATCACGGCACTGGGCGCAACGAACGGACGATTACCGGGTAACATGATATCCAGCCGGTTAACGATCTGATGAAGCGGCTCCTTGCGCTCAAGGGCCATACCGACAATGCACCAGACCATCATTTCCAGAGGAAGGCGCCGTTTGCGTAACGTGACGGTGCCGGATTCTTCAAGGCAGCGGGAAATCAGTTCCGGGTCAAGATAGTCGCCCAGAGAAGTCAGAGGGTTACGCAGAGAATCGTAACGGGATACCAGATCAAGAGCCTGTCCAGTGTGCATAAAAAAATCCGGAAACGGGTGAACATTTCCGGATTCTTACACAGCCACTGGATCGGTCAACCGATCCTTAAATGATCGGCATTAGGCACACTGGCCGGGTTTTTTACGTGCTTAACGCAGAATATCAGTCGCTACCAAACAGATCGCGGGTATAGACTTTATCTGCCACGTCCGCCAGTTCTGCTGCCATGCGGTTAGAGATGATCACATCCGCTTCCTGCTTGAACGCATCCAGATCGCGAATCACGCGTGAATGGAAGAACTCATCTTCCTGCATTGCAGGTTCATAAATAATGACCTGCACACCCTTCGCTTTAATACGCTTCATGATCCCCTGAATGGACGAGGCGCGGAAGTTATCGGAACCACTCTTCATAATCAGACGATACACGCCCACCACTTTCGGCTGACGCGCGAGGATGGAATCAGAAATGAAATCCTTACGCGTGCGGTTGGCATCCACAATCGCTGAAATCAGGTTATTTGGCACAGCCTGATAGTTAGCCAGCAGCTGCTTGGTATCTTTTGGCAGGCAGTAACCACCGTAGCCAAATGACGGGTTGTTATAGTGGTTACCAATGCGCGGATCGAGACAAACACCTTCGATGATCTGGCGGGTGTTCAAACCCAGGCTCTCAGCGTAGCTGTCCAGTTCGTTGAAGTAAGCGACACGCATTGCCAGGTAGGTATTGGCGAAAAGCTTAATCGCCTCCGCTTCAGTGGAGTCGGTAAACAGTACCGGAATATCTTTCTTGATTGCACCTTCCTGCAGCAGCGCGGCGAAGCGCTCCGCGCGCTCAGAACGCTCACCAATCACGATACGGGAAGGATGCAGGTTATCGTATAACGCCCTGCCCTCGCGCAGGAACTCTGGCGAGAAGAAGACGTTATCGATGCCCAACTCTTCTTTGATGGATTTAGTGAAACCTACCGGAATGGTTGACTTGATAATCATCACCGCATTTGGGTTTATTGCGATAACGTCCCGGATTACTGCTTCTACCGTGGAGGTATTGAAGTAGTTAGTCTTGGGGTCGTAATCGGTAGGGGTCGCGATGATGACAAAATCCGCATTACGATAGGCATCTTCTTTATCAGTCGTTGCACGGAAATTCAGCGGCTTATTTGCCAGATACTCCTGGATTTCTTTGTCGACAATTGGGGACTTCTTCTGGTTAAGCATGTCCACTTTGGCCTGCACGATATCCAGTGCAACCACTTCATGGTTTTGTGCGATCAGAATGCCGTTTGAAAGCCCGACATAGCCCGTTCCGGAGATAGTTATTTTCATTCGTTTGACTTCTTCAGTATGAGTTTCTGGTGACAATCAAACCGTCACCACAATGATTAACTGGTGGTTTTTTATCGCTAACGCTATTTAACTGTCAAGGTTAAAGCTGAATGGATGAACGCTCTTCCGCCCCTCCGAGGGGTCCCGAACAAGGCTCAAAGTGCCTATCTTCTAGCAGCATTACTGCTTCTTTATGATGTAGCAGACTCATAACAAGCAGCTTCAAATCAGACTAATCCCTTAGCCAGATTTAGCAGGTATTGCCCATAGCCGGTCTTTTTCAAAGGCTCGGCAAGTGCACGGAGCTGTTCAACATTGATAAAGCCTCTGCGGAATGCAATCTCTTCAGGGCAAGATACTTTCAGCCCCTGACGCTCTTCAATAGTTGCGATGAAATTACTTGCCTCAATCATGCTCTGGTGCGTCCCGGTATCCAGCCATGCATAACCGCGTCGCATCATCGCGACGGATAATCTTCCCTGCTGCATGTAAAGACGGTTGATATCCGTTATTTCCAGCTCACCGCGTGCTGAGGGACTTAAGCTCTTCGCCATCTCAATGACATCGTTGTCGTAAAAATAGAGGCCCGTTATTGCATAGTTACTTTTCGGCTGCTGAGGTTTTTCTTCAAGACCGATCGCAGTACCGTCTTTGTCGAATTCAACCACACCGTAACGTTCAGGATCGCTGACATGATAGGCAAATATGGTTGCCCCAATTTCCTGGCTGGCGGCCCCCTCCAGCAATCGAGGAAGATCGTGACCATAGAAAATATTATCGCCTAAAACCAGCGCACAGTTGTCCTCGCCGATAAATTTTTCGCCAAGAATAAACGCCTGAGCTAAACCATCCGGGCTAGGCTGTATCTTATATTGGAGGCGCAACCCCCATTGGCTACCATCACCCAGAAGTTGTTCAAAACGAGGGGTATCCTGCGGTGTACTAATGATAAGAATATCTTTGATACCAGCGAGCATCAGCGTTGAAAGCGGATAATAGATCATCGGCTTGTCATAGATGGGCAACAGCTGCTTACTCACCGCCATTGTGACGGGATAAAGGCGAGTACCCGAACCGCCCGCCAAGATAATACCTTTACGCTTCGCCATTACTTGCGCCCTCCATAATTCTGTTCAATCCAACTCTTATAGGCACCACTTTTAACATTCGAGACCCATTCCGAATTGTTTAAATACCACTCAACCGTTTTACGTATACCGCTCTCGAAGGTTTCCTTAGGTATCCAGCCTAGTTCACGACTAATTTTATGCGCATCTATTGCATAACGGCGGTCATGGCCAGGTCGGTCTGCAACATAGGTTATCTGCTCGTGATATGATTTTTCCTTCGGAACGATTTCATCCAGCAAATCACAAATAGTGTGTACAACTTCAATATTTTTCTTCTCGTTGTGACCACCGATATTATACGTTTCGCCGGTTTTACCTGTTGTCAGAACCGTATAAAGCGCACGGGCATGATCCTCCACATATAGCCAGTCGCGAATTTGATCTCCCTTCCCGTAAATCGGTAACGGTTTGTTCTCAATGGCATTAAGAATAACCAGCGGGATTAGTTTTTCCGGGAAGTGGAAAGGTCCATAATTGTTTGAGCAGTTAGTGACAATTGCTGGGAAGCCGTAAGTACGGATCCACGCCCGGACCAAATGATCGCTGGATGCTTTCGAGGCGGAATACGGACTACTCGGTGCGTATGATGTTGTTTCTGTGAAGAGCGGTAATGGCGCAGAATCAGTTTGCTCATCAGGATGAGGTAAATCACCATATACTTCATCCGTCGAAATGTGATGAAAACGGAACGCTGCTTTTGCCGCGTTATCCAGTGAAGACCAGTAAGCGCGGCAAATTTCCAGCAGGACGTAAGTACCGACAATATTAGTTTCAATAAACGCCGCTGGCCCGGTAATAGAACGATCGACATGGCTTTCCGCAGCCAGATGCATTACAGCATCTGGCTGATGAGAGGCAAAAATGCGTTCCATGGCAACTTTGTCACAGATATCAGCATGTTCAAATACGTAACGTGCGTTATTGCTGACTTCTCGCAAGGATTCAAGGTTACCGGCATAGGTCAATTTATCAACGTTAACAACGCTATCCCGTGTATTGCGAATAATGTGTCGGATAACCGCGGAGCCAATAAAACCGGCGCCACCAGTAACAAGAATTTTCACGCGATCTATTCCGTTAAAAAGTGAGTGGATTGGGCGGGATAAAAAAGCCCGGTATCGCTACCGGGCTTGATGGAATGGCAGAACTAATTAGATTAATCCAGCCATTCGGTGTGGAACACACCTTCTTTATCCGTACGTTTATACGTATGCGCACCGAAGTAGTCACGCTGCGCTTGGATCAGGTTGGCAGGCAGTACGGCAGCGCGATAGCTGTCGTAGTACGCCACTGCAGCGGAGAAGGTCGGCACAGGAATACCATTCTGTACAGCGTAAGCAACCACATCACGCAGTGCCTGCTGGTATTCGTCAGCAATCTTCTTAAAGTAAGGTGCCAGAAGCAGGTTCGCGATACCTGCATTTTCAGCATAGGCATCGGTGATTTTCTGCAGGAATTGGGCGCGGATGATGCAACCTGCACGGAAGATCTTCGCGATTTCACCGTAGTTCAGATCCCAGTTGTTTTCCTCAGAAGCCGCGCGCAACTGAGAGAAACCTTGCGCGTAAGAGACGATTTTGCCCAGGTACAGAGCACGACGAACCTTCTCAACGAATTCCGCTTTGTCACCAGCTGGTTTAGCCTGCGGACCAGACAGCACTTTGGAAGCCGCAACGCGCTGATCTTTCAGAGAAGAGATGTAGCGAGCAAATACGGATTCGGTGATCAGAGACAGCGGTTCGCCCAGGTCCAGAGAGCTCTGGCTGGTCCATTTGCCGGTACCTTTGTTCGCCGCTTCGTCAAGAATCACATCGACCAGGTATTTACCTTCTTCATCTTTTTTCGTGAAGATATCTTTGGTGATGTCGATCAGATAGCTGTTCAGCTCGCCTTTGTTCCACTCAGTGAAGGTCTCTGCGAGTTCTTCGTTGGAGAGGTTCAGGCCACCCTTCAGCAGAGAGTAGGCTTCAGCAATCAGCTGCATATCGCCGTATTCGATGCCGTTGTGAACCATCTTAACATAGTGGCCTGCACCGTCCGGACCGATATAGGTCACACACGGCTCACCATCTTCCGCAACCGCAGCGATTTTGATCAGGATTGGCGCAACCAGTTCATACGCTTCTTTCTGGCCGCCAGGCATGATAGATGGGCCTTTCAGCGCGCCCTCTTCACCACCGGAAACACCGGTACCGATGAAGTTGAAACCTTCGGCAGAGAGTTCACGGTTACGACGAATGGTGTCCTGGAAGAAGGTGTTACCACCATCAATGATGATGTCGCCTTTATCCAGATAAGGTTTCAGGGAATCGATGGCTGCATCGGTACCTGCGCCCGCTTTCACCATTAACAGGATACGACGAGGCGTTTCCAGAGATTCAACAAACTCTTTAACCGTATAGAAAGGAACCAGTTTCTTACCCGGATTCTCAGCGATGACTTCTTCGGTCTTATCACGGGAGCGGTTGAAAACGGAGACGGTATAACCACGGCTTTCGATGTTGAGCGCCAGGTTGCGCCCCATCACTGCCATACCGACAACGCCGATCTGTTGCTTGGACATTACATACTCCTGTCAGGTGTGGTCGCCGCGACTGTGCGCGGCTTGAAATGTGGTTAAGATGTTAACTCAGTATTAGGTGTCATGAATAGCTTTTGCTGATGTATGCCACCTGATTGCACAACTCCGACACAGCCAAGCCGCCAGAAATAAACTGGCGTAAGACTTCACTTCATGAGCAAAACAAGAATTTCTTGTGTCTTCTCTTCCATCAGCGCGGGGTCGGCGCGGGATTCCACGTTCAGGCGCACCACCGGCTCGGTATTGGACGAGCGC
>NZ_JACASJ010000134.1:0-10660 GCF_013391025.1 Enterobacter sp. SECR19-1250
CGGACATCGTTAACTTAAGATACAAAAGCTGTTCGGAGATGGAGGGTCAAGATCAATGGTGAAAAACGTCAGCAGAGCAACACCCGTCAGATGATTTTCTCCGTAGCAGAAATCGTCTCTTATGTTAGCCATTATATGACGTTAAAGCCCGGCGATCTCATTGCTACGGGTACCCCTGCCGGAGTGGGTTTAGGCATGAAGCCGGTGCCTGTCTGGCTAAAGGCGGGTGACCGAATCCGTATCCATATTGAGAAACTGGGATATCAAAACCCACTGGTAACAGAACAGACTCCCATTCGCTAATATGGGAGGTGCCCCAGGCCGATATATTCGTTTACATTGACGTCTTCTACAACCGGGCCCGGCGCCACACTCATCCCGGCGGCGTCAGTCCGGAGGACTTTAAACTGACCTCGTCGTGAGGACAGGGAATACCTGCTGAGGTGGGGTCAGTCCAGTTATAGATGGTATCCATTTTAGAAGCAATAATTATAGCCAGACTCCCAATGGGTGTTAAATATCTTATTGGTGCAATTTATTAACCCTTTGTTCTTAATCTCTCAAATCTTCGCGCGATAATATAGCTGTTTCCCTATGATATATGCACAGTTAGCACGTGTGTTCTCATGGGCTATTGTTGTGCAACTGCCTGCCCCGAGTTGGTGCAATACTTTCCAGGCGCCACTTTTATTTTTATTAGAAATTAATAGTTGACAATGCTCAGAAATAATTACTATAGTGATGCTGACTTCTCCGCAAGAACGCCAACGTTGTCGGCTTGTGGTTATGGCAATAGAGCCCTCGCAATGTCATTTGACTTTGCTGGGCTTTTTTTTTGGCTTTTTTTCAGGTCTATCTATTAACTGAACCAGGGGTACTTATGTCCAGAATAAAATGTCATTACAGCATGCTATCAATCGCAATTGCTACTGTATTTACCGTAACCACTTCAGGAATGGCAACCGCGGCAGAACAACCAATAAAAATTGGTTTACTGGAAGATGCTTCAGGTAATTTTGCTTTACCGGTTACTCCTAAAATTCATGCGACTGAGCTTGCAATAGACGAGATTAATGCCAAAGGCGGAATACTCGGGAGAAAAATTGATTTAATACAATACGATACGCAATCCGACAACACACGTTTTCAACAAATGGCCCGTCGTCTGATTAAAAACGATAAAGTGGATGTGATTTTTGGGGCATTTTCCAGCGCCTCGCGTGAGGCTATCCGGCCGATTATGGATCGTGAAAAACAGCTTTACTGGTATAACAATCAGTATGAAGGTGGCGTGTGTGACTCTAATGTTTTCGTCACTGGTGCGGTTCCTGAACAACAATTTTCTACATTAATTCCATGGATGATGGCGAAGTATGGTAAAAAAGTTTATACCATTGCTGCCGATTATAATTTCGGGCAAATATCGGCTGAATGGGTCCGCAAAATTGTGAAAGAAAATGGTGGTACCATGGTGGGTGAAGAGTTTATCCCACTGAGCGTCTCGCAATTTGGTCAAACGATTCAAAATATCCAGAAAGCCAAGCCCGATTTTGTGATGACATTATTGGTTGGGGCGAACCAATCTTCCTATTATGAGCAACAAGCGGCGGCAAAACTAAATTTACCAATGGCGAGCTCCGTCAACGTTGGCCAGGCTTATGAGCATAAACGCTTTAAAGCCCCGGCGCTGAAAGACATGTATGTCACGACTAATTACATAGAAGAAGTAGACAGCCCGGCCAGTAATGACTTCAAACAACGCTTCCATGCCAAATTCCCGAATGAACCCTACATCAATCAGGAAGCGGCTAATGCTTATGATGCGGTTTATCTTTACAAAGCGGCAGTAGAGAAAGCCGGCACGACTAATATGGATGCTGTTCGTAAATCGCTGGAAAGTGGTGATATCTGTACTGATGGACCGTCCGGAAAAGTATGTATTGATCCCAAAAGTCACCATTTGAGCCATACCATCTATCTGGCCCATGTAAAAGATGATCATTCTATCGAGATACCTAAGGTATGGGAAAATATCAAACCTTACTGGCTAGGAGACGCTGGCTGTAATTTGCCGGTAAAACCGGACCACAGCCAGTACACCCCATCATCACCACCTAAAAAATCGTAAATCAAACCACGTGCCAGGGAAGTGCTCGAGTAACGGGAACTTCCCTGTTATATCCATTTTAAATCGTGTCAATCAGGACACCGGGGATTGCCAACGATGTTAGCGCTTTCTTTTATTTACTCAGTGATTTATCAGTTTGGCGATAACTTCGCTTATCTGGTGCTGGCAGCATTGGGGCTGGCGGTTATCTTCGGCATGATGGGGGTGATAAATCTGGCACACGGTGAATTCATTATGTGCGGTGCCTATGTCACCATACTGATGAACAAATCGGGTTTGCCGCTTCCGTTCGCCATGCTGTGCGGTACATTAGCCGCGGCATTCTTCGGCGGAGTCATCGAGCGTCTCATCGTGCGCCATCTTTATGGGCGTCTGTATGACTCGGTAGTCGCAACCTGGGCTATTAGCCTGATTGTGCAACAAAGCATGTTACTCATCGCCGGTCCATCACTGGAAGGGCTCTCAACACCTTTCGGCTCTTTCACTCTCGGCGAATATTCTTTTGCGACTTACCGTGCACTGCTGCCTTTCTTCGCCATCGCTATATTAATGATGCTCTATTGGCTGTTTTTCCACACCAACTACGGAGTCTGTGCCAGAGCGACTATTCAAAATGCCCGTATGGCCTCCTGCCTGGGGTTAGAAACTGACCGTATTTATACCTTAACTTTCGCGCTGGGTGCTGGATTGGCCGGGCTGGCCGGGGCTATTTATGCCCCGACGTTGACTGCCGTCCCTACCATGGGGAGCAGCTTTATTATCCAGGCCTTTGTTTCGGTCGTCGTGGGCGGCGCAAATGTCTTGGTTGGCACTATTCCTGCCGCAATTGCCCTGGGCGCAATACAGACCGGGTTAAATTCCTGGTATGGGCAACTTGCTGGCCAAATTGGCTTACTGGTCACCGCCGTACTGGTTATTCGCGTACTACCGAATGGTGTTGGCAGCCTGTTTACCCGTAACCGCTAGGAGCTGAATGTGACAACAACCTCTCTTAATTTATCGGCGAATGGTATGAAGAAACACAGACAATCCTCGAGCTGGCTGGCGACATTGTTAATTTTAGCTGGTGCTCTCATGCTACCGTTAGTGGTCGATAGCACCACGATCGGTGACTTTTCCTACTTTCTTCTCTGGACCTTCGGCGCCATCGGATTAGCTGCGATGTGGGGACATGGCGGTATTTTATCTTTCGGCCAAACGGCGTTCTTTGGTCTGGCGGGTTACGCCTATGGTGTGATGACATTAAACTTCGGCGCTGGCGTGCTCTCTACCTGGTTCGGTTTAATTGTCGCATTGCTGCTTGCCGCTGCAGCGGCTGCGGCACTGGGTTACCTGATGTTTTACGGCGGGGTAACCGGTATTTTTGTTGGTATCGTAACCCTGTCCTGCACTCTGGTCCTGGAAACCTTTATGTCACAAACTGCAGGTCCACAATGGGCTATCGGCAGTGCGCGTTTGAATGGTTTCAACGGTATGTCAGGGATGCCCCCCTTGTCCATACCATGGGTTAACGGTGACTTGCCACTGGAAGACAACGGCTTTTATTACCTGATTATCTTGCTGCTCGCGGGTGTTTATTGGGGGGTGAGGACGTTGTTACGCTCCAATTTTGGCCTGACGTTGGCCTCAATTCGTGAAAATCCTCATCGGGCAGAGATGCTCGGCATTGATATCCGCCGTTATCAATTACTGGTGTTTGTGCTGGGAGGTGTACTTTCTGGCCTGTCCGGAGCACTTTATACCCTGTGGGGATCATATATTACCCCGTCATCAATGGGTTTATCCGCCGCTGCAATGCCGGTCATCTGGGTTGCCACCGCTGGGCGGAAAAACATTTTTGGCACGGTGATCATTACGGCCATCCTGGTGTGGCTATCCCAATGGTTAGCTGTTTATGGCAGCGAATATGCCTTGATTCTACTGGGCGCCATCTTGCTGTTAGTGGTATTAGCGGCGCCCAACGGACTTTTATCCTGGCTGGCTGAGAGCATCACCCGCTTGCTCTCCTCACGCCGGAAAAAGGAGGACTCGCTATGAATCAGGTCTCGCAGGAACCGATCCTCAAAACACGGGGATTAAGCAAACACTTCGGTGGTGCTCAAGTTATCAATCAAGTTGATTTACAAATACGTCGTGGCGAAGTGCGATGTGTTATTGGCCCAAATGGTGCCGGTAAAAGTACCTTTTTCAAATTACTCACTGGCGAGCATGTACCCAGTAATGGAGATATCCACTTTTTCAATCAGCGGATAAATACCTTAGCGCCTTTTCAGCGTATTCAAATGGGAATGAGCATTAAGTTTCAAATTCCCGGGATCTTTCCTGAACTGACAGTTGCGCAACATTTGCAATTATCTCTCAGCCATTTACGCCCGGAAGTTCGCTCACAGGCAGTCAGTGTGGATGAGTTATTAGAGCGTTTTAAGCTTACCGCTGAATGTCGTCAACTCGCGGCTAATCTATCCCACGGCAAAAAACAGTGGCTAGAAATTGCTATGGCGGTGTCGCTGCAACCCACGTTACTCATGCTCGATGAGCCAGTCGCAGGCTTGTCAATTGATGAAACCTACCTGACTGGCGAGTTAATTAAGCAAATGCAAAATGACGGTCTGACATTACTGGTGGTGGAGCATGATATGACATTTGTCCGGCAAATTGCTTCACAGGTCACGGTCCTTCATGGAGGGAAAGTTTTTGCAGACGGCAATGCCGGCGAAGTGCTGGCTCGCGAGGATGTAGCAGACATCTATTTGGGGAAAACCGTATGACTAACGTTGTTTTACAAATGCAGGAGCTGGCCGGTGGCTATGGCGGTGGGCAAGTTCTCAATGGCGTAACACTGCAGCTACATGCAGCCGAGGTATTGGGTTTGATTGGCCGCAATGGCGTAGGCAAAACCACATTGATGCGCACATTAATTGGCGTTGTTCCGGCAAAGCAAGGCCAAATTTTATTGGGCGAAATTGATATTACTCAGGCCTCACCGCAGCGCCGCGCTCGTTTAGGCATTGGCTACGTCCCGCAAGGGCGTGAAGTTTTTACCGGGCTGACCGTGTCGGAGAATCTGCAAGTCGGAATGCAATTTGTCCGTGAACATCGCGAATTTGCAAAAGAGATGCTGGATCGGGTACTGGATTACTTCCCCATATTGCGGCAAAGGCTCAAGCAAAAAGCCGGAACTATGAGTGGCGGTGAGCAACAGCAATTGGCGATTGCCAGAGCCCTGGTGGGCTCACCAAAGGTCCTGCTGCTGGATGAACCGTCCGAAGGTGTCCAACCTTCTATCGTCAATATCATTGCCGATACCCTGGTACGCATCGCCCGGGAACTCCATGTGGCCGTGATCCTGGTCGAGCAGGATATTGCGATGATCCAGCGGGCCGCACAGCGCTGTGCGGTAATGGATAAAGGCCTGGTTGTAGAAACGCTGACCCAACAACAGCTCTCTGATGATCTTTTAATGCGTCGTCATCTGGCTCTGTAACTAAACGCTATAAATTACGTGGAGAATAACATATGAAATGGTTGGAAGAATCCATTATGGCCAAACGCGGTGTTGGTGCCGGGCGTAAACCGGTAACGCATCACCTGACGGAAGAAATGCAAAAAGAGTTTCATTACACCATTGGCCCTTATTCCACACCCGTCCTGACCATCGAACCCGGTGACCGGATTATTGTCGACACTCGAGATGCTTTTGAAGGTGCTATCAATTCGGAACAGGATATTCCGAGCCAGTTGCTAAAAATGCCCTTTCTCAACCCACAAAACGGACCGATCATGGTCAATGGCGCGGAGAAAGGTGATGTGCTCGCTGTCTATATCGAATCCATGTTGCCCCGCGGCGTTGATCCCTACGGCATCTGCGCCATGATTCCGCATTTTGGCGGACTGACCGGGACCGACCTGACGGCCATGCTCAATGATCCGCTGCCAGAAAAGGTGCGCATGATTAAACTCGACAGTGAAAAGGTCTACTGGAGCAAACGCCATACGCTTCCCTATAAACCCCATATTGGCACCTTGAGCGTATCGCCAGAAATTGACTCAATCAATTCACTGACGCCAGACAATCACGGCGGGAATATGGATGTGCCGGATATAGGACCAGGGAGTATTACCTATCTGCCGGTACGTGCGCCTGGAGGCCGCCTGTTTATTGGTGATGCCCATGCTTGTCAGGGTGATGGTGAGATTTGCGGGACCGCAGTAGAGTTTGCCTCAATCACCACCATCAAAGTCGATTTGATCAAGAACTGGCAGCTTTCCTGGCCACGAATGGAGAATGCCGAAAATATTATGAGTATTGGCAGTGCACGTCCGCTGGAGGATGCGACGCGAATTGCATATCGCGACTTAATTTACTGGCTGGTAGAAGACTTTGGCTTCGAACAATGGGATGCCTACATGCTTCTGAGTCAATGCGGCAAAGTGCGGCTGGGCAACATGGTCGACCCCAAATACACCGTTGGCGCGATGCTGAACAAAAACCTGTTAGTTTAGTAGGAATAACTAACCGGTGAACATTACCCCGATGTAGATCGGGGTAATGTGTAAGTTCAAACAATCGCTATTTTTAACAGCTAAAGCAGGTGCATATGGGGCCAGATACACCCATCAATATTGGTTTACTTTACTCCTTCAGCGGAGTGACGGCGGCACAAGAGTTGTCACAATGGCGCGGAGCAACCCAGGCTATTGCCGAAATTAATCAAAATGGCGGCATCAACGGCAGACCACTCAATGCAATTCATTTGGATCCGCAATCTGACGATGTACTGTTTCGTGCCATGGCCGAGGAATTAATTACCGAACATGAAGTAAATGTGATTTTTGGCGGCTATACCTCCAGCAGCCGAAAAGCGATGTCACCGATTGTTGAAAAATATCGTCGGTTGCTGTTTTATTCGCAACTGTATGAGGGCTTTGAGTTTTCAGAAAATATTTTCTATGGCGGTGCCGCGCCTAATCAGAATTGTGTACAGCTGGCTGACTACCTCGCGGCTCAGTTTGGGACACGGGTTTATTTGATTGGTTCCCGTTATATTTATCCCTACGAATGTAACCGCAACATGCAGGAATTAATTCTGCAACGGCATGACGGAGCAGTGATTGGTGAGCGTTATCTTGATTTGAATGCGCCCTATGAAGCTTTTCTACCTATTATTGATGAGGTCATGAAAAAGCAGCCAGATTTTATTTTCAGCACTGTTGTCGGGCAGACCGTTCCTTTCCTGTATCAGGCTTATAAGGCTGCAGGTTTAGATCCTGCGCGTATGCCTATTGGTAGCTTAAATACCTCAGAAACTGAGATTGCCATTATGGGCGCGGAGGCCGCAAAGGGGCATTTTACTTCCGCCCCCTATTTTCAAAGTATTAACACCAAGGCAAATCAATCCGCACTCAAACAATTCCGTAAGCAATTCGGACCGGAAATGAGTACGGACATGAATTGGGAGGCCACGTACAGCCAGGTACACCTTTTTGCAAAAGCCATGGCCGAGTGTGGCAGTGATCATATCTACCCGTTATCAACCGCGCTGAGGGGTAGCCAGTTTGATGCTCCCCAGGGGCGTATTCGTATTGATCAGCTTAATCAGCATACCGGGCTATATCCGCGCATTGGTATGGCAAATGAAAATGGGCAATTTACAATTGTCCAGGAGTCTCGCCGTATTGTCGATCCCGATCCCTATATGACCAATCAGATTCAGGGCGATTGGGTAACGAAGCTAACAACTGTGGGGTATCCATATGCGCCCTCACGATAGCAGACTTAGCACAACAGCCATATTACTGAGTCGGGGGATTCGTTGCGTAGTGTTACACCCCGATGATGATGACGGTGCAACACTCACTAATCATTTACGCCGCATGGGATTTAAGGTTCAGGCCTTCTGGCCTATTCCTGAACGACTTCCCGCTGATACGGACCTGATTTTCTATGCATTACAGTCAGATAACCCAGAACCAGACGTGTCGTGGCTTAATCTGAGTAAACATGTCCTTATCGCGGTTATCGCCTATGAAAATCCAACGTTTATCGATCAAACCATCAGCATGGGTGCGGGAGCCACGATAACAACTCCAATTCGCTCTTCAGGCTTACTCTCTGCGATGGTGTTTGCTTTGCACCATGCTCAACAACAACGGCAGATGAGCGATCGAATAGAACGACTGGAGAAAAAAATGCTCGGTATCCGTCAGGTTAGTGAAGCTAAAGCCATCCTGATGAGAATGCACAGCATTGGCGAAGAACAGGCTTATGAGATTCTGCGCCATCAGGCTATGGACAAACGTATTACTGTCGAAGAGATCTCATGTTCGTTAATACAGGCCAATGACATTTTCTCCTGGACTACGCCCGGGGCGCCAGCATCCGGAAAAATGAAGTAAGCCTTACCTGGGCTCCCTGAACATCGCATTTATTAATCGTGAGGATCATCATGCCGATAGCCCCTTATCTTGCAGCCGCAATTCAATTCGAACCCTTAATGTTTGCCAAAGAAGCCAATTTACGTCAATTACTTATATTGGTTGAACAGGCGGCACAGAAAGGTGCACGCTTGATTACAACCCCGGAAATGGCAACAACGGGATACTGTTGGTTTGACCGGCAGGAGATTGCGCCGATGGTAGAAACCGTCCCTGGCGAGAGTACAGCACTTTTTGCTGAGTTAGCGCAACATTATCAATGCTATATCGTTTTGGGAATGCCTGAAATCGACCCCAATACATCGCTGTATTACAACAGCGCCGTATTAATTGGGCCTGAGGGTGTTATCGGTTGCCATCGTAAAACCCACCCCTATATTTCAGAACCCAAATGGGCTGCGGCGGGCGATTCTGGACATCAAGTCTTCGATACTCCGCTAGGACGCATTGGTATGCTGGTTTGCATGGATATTCACTTCCCGGAAACAGCCCGCTTGCTGGCCCTGGACGGCGTTGACGTCATTTGTCACATCAGCAACTGGTTGGCAGAACGCACCCCCGCGCCCTACTGGATTAGCCGGGCAATGGAAAACGGTTGTTATCTGCTGGAGAGTAACCGCTGGGGACTAGAACGCGGAGTTCAGTTTAGCGGCGGTAGTTGTATTATTGAGCCTGATGGCAACATTGCCGCAGTGGTCGATAACGGTAATGGGATAGCGTATGCCGAAATAGATATCAACTGTAGCCGCCAGCGCCAGGTATTAGGGGAGCCGGTTTTTTATCAACGCCGTCCTGATTATTATCACTTACTATTAAGCGACAGTTTTTTATGGAACCCGCAGGATTTCTTTGGGCTGTATGGACATCAGCCACTCCCCCCAGGCAAGCAGAGCCGTATCACCGTGGCGCAGTTATCTCCCGGTGAGCAAGTTGAAGATAATCTGGCGGCGATAATCGCCATGACAAAAGAAGCTGTTTTGGAGCAAGGTAGCGAGCTGATCGTCTTCCCTGAATTAGCCTTGACAGGTCATTACGATAATGCGGCTCATGCTCAAACGTTAGAAAGCCCGGCAGTGCAGACGCTGGCTCGCCTGGCTATACAGCTAAGAGTCTACCTTGTGGTCGGAATGGCAGAAAAGCAACATGATAAAAACTACATTGCACAGATGCTGTTTGGGCCAGAAGGGATAATCGGCAGTTACAGGCAAATCCATCTTTCGCAGGAAAGCCAAAAATGGGCCAGCGCGGGAGAACACTGGCGAGTGTTTGATACCGCGCTTGGCAGAATTGGATTGTTGTCAGGTCACGATGCCCTGTTTCCCGAATCAGCACGAATTCTCGCTTTAATGGGATGCGATATTATTGCGTGTTCTGCTGCGCTTTCGGCAGGATTTACCGCCGCCCACGCGGGCAGCTCTGTGACACAGAATTTCCCTATCCCAACAGGGGCCGATCCGCTGCATTGGCACTTATTCAGAACCCGTGCGGGAGAAAACAATCTTTATCTGGTTTTTGCTAATGCACTTGATGGTATAGATGGGGCAGGAGGATTTAGCGGAATTTTCGGGCCAGAAACCTTCACTTTTCCACGGCAAGAACGGCTGCTTTGGCAGGAAACGCTGGTCACAACACAAATCGTCGACACACGCTCTCTTGCTGACAGCCCTTATCCAACCAATGTGGTACGGCGTAAAGATCTGGTTGCCATGCGCCAACCCCATCACTATAAACCGCTGCTGTATTAAGCCTTTTCGTTACAACCCGGGTTAATAATTGCGCCCTTCATCACTGATGAGAAGCAATGAAAAAAACCCAGACTATTAACTAAAGTAAGCGTGCAGCGAGAACCGTATTGACGGGGATGTGTTATTCAGTTGGCAGTGCTACGCGCCAGGGGAGTAGTTCGCTGACCCGGTTTATCGGCCAGTCAGCAATGACGTCAAGGACATAACGGAGGTAGCTTTCTGGCTCCACTCCGTTCAGTTTGCATTGAATCGCCACGGGTTTAACAGACACCTCAGAGTCATTTAAGATGGCTTAAAGGGTAATGGTGCCAACTTACTGATTTAGTGTATGATGGTGTTTTTGAGGTGCTCC
>NZ_JACASJ010000135.1:0-10507 GCF_013391025.1 Enterobacter sp. SECR19-1250
CCAGTAGATCACACTTCATCGTGCTTTTCATTTTTCTGGGGAACCCTCAGCCCACCGGGAGAGGGAGAAAACACTAAAAACGGTAACGGATGTTACCGTTTTGCTTTTACCTTACAGCGCGATATCCGCCACCGGTTTGTTTTCTGCCTGCGGCTTCAGCTCCGCTTTTGGTGCAGCATCAGCAGCCTGCGGCTTAACGTATTGCAGTTGCAGTACGCGGCTGGTGTATTCCAGCTCCTGTTCCGTCGCGTCCACGTTACCGTTCAGCTTCGTACCGTAGGATGGAATAATAGTTTTCAGCTTCGCCTGCCATTCCGGCGTGGCGACTTTATCTTTAAACACTTTTTCCATCAGGTGCAGCATGATAGGTGCAGCGGTAGAGGCACCAGGGGAAGCCCCCAGCAGGGCGGCAATAGTGCCGTCTTTATCGCTTACCACTTCGGTCCCCAGACGCAGCACACCGCCCTCTTTCGGATCGCGTTTGATGATCTGTACGCGCTGACCCGCCTGCCACAGACGCCAGTCTTCTTTCTTCGCCTGCGGATAGTACTCTTTCAGCGCCTCGAAGCGTTCTTCATCAGAAAGCATCACCTGGCTAATCAGGTATTTCACCAGATCGAAGTTATCCAGCCCGACATCCATCATTGGCTTCACGTTTGAGGTGGTGGTTGCGCTCAGCAGATCCCACAACGAGCCGTTTTTCAGGAACTTAGTGGAGAAGGTTGCAAACGGCCCGAACAGCACCACACGCTTACCGTCAAGCATACGGGTATCGATGTGTGGAACGGACATTGGCGGCGCCCCCACGGAGGCCTGACCATACACTTTTGCCAGATGACGGTTCACCACTTCCGGGTTTTCCGACACCAGGAACTGACCGCCCACCGGGAAGCCCGCGTAGTCGTCCGCTTCCGGAATACCGGACTCCTGCAGCAGTTTCAGCGCCGCACCGCCCGCACCAATAAAGACAAACTTTGCCTTGATAACGTGCTCGGCTTCGTTGTTTTTCAGATCGGCAACGGTCACGCTCCAGCTGTTGTCAGCGTTGCGCTTAAAGCCACGCACTTCGGTGCTGAGCTGCAGATTGAAGTTCTCTTTTTTCTTCAGAGAGGCCACCAGCTGACGGGTGATTTCGCCATAGTTGACGTCAGTACCAATCTCAGTACGGGTTGCCGCCACCTTCTGGTTCGGGTCACGACCTTCCATCACCAGCGGTGCCCACTCTTTGATCTGCGCGTGATCTTCAGAATATTTCATGCCGCGGAACAGCGTGCTCTGCTGCAGCGCCGCGTAGCGTGCGCGCAGGAAGTTCACGTTCTGCTCGCCCCACACAAAGCTCATGTGCGGCACGGTGTTGATGAAGGAGTGCGGATCGTGCAACACGCCGCTGTTCACCTGGTGAGACCAGAACTGGCGAGAAATCTGGAATGCTTCGTTGATCTCTACCGCCTTCTCGATACTAATGGAACCGTCCTTTTTCTGCGGCGTATAGTTCAGTTCCATGAGTGCCGAATGTCCGGTACCGGCGTTATTCCAGCCGTTTGAGCTTTCCTGCGCCACGCCATCGAGGCGCTCGACCATGGTCATTGACCAGTCCGGCTGAAGCTCTTGCAGATAGGTTCCCAGCGTGGCGCTCATGATGCCGCCGCCAATTAAAAGGACGTCCGTTTCCTGCTCTTTTGGTGCGTCAGCTTTCGCCGCCATGGAGACGGTGTTCAGCCCCACGGCCAGAGAAAAGAGCATGGCAGTCATTTTTTTCATAATTTTGCCTTAGTTGAGTAGTGCTTGAAGCGTGGAAATTGCAGGTGAAAAAAGCTGCGGGGGGAACGGTAGCAACTTTTAAATATTGTTTAAAGGTTACGAAATTATTGTAATTGTGAAATTTAATGATGGATTGTTTGTGTGGGTTTGCCGGATGAAACTGGCAAGGCGCGTTATTTCTGGTTACTATGCTGCACTTTGTGATCGCGCGCACGGAAGCCCGCCCTAATCTGCGAATTGTTATGTCATTACCCCATGCTTCTCTTTCCCGTGAAGACCAGGTCGCCACGGTGCTGCGTTCCCCTCAACTGCTGCTACGCGAAACGCTGGCAGGCGTAATTACCGCTCTGGCCCTCATTCCTGAGGTGATCTCCTTTTCCGTGGTCGCAGGCGTTGACCCAAAGGTCAGCCTGATTGCCTCTGTGGTGCTGTGTCTGACCCTTTCAGCGTTCGGCGGTCGTCGTGCGATGGTCACAGCAGCTGCGGGCTCCGTCGCGCTGGTGATTGGCCCGATGGTGCATCAGCACGGCGTGCAGTACATCCTGCCGGCGGTCCTGATGGCGGGGATAATCCAGATTCTGTTTGGCGTGTTCGGAATGGCGCGCCTGATGCGCTTTATTCCCCAGTCGGTGATGACCGGTTTCGTAAATGCGCTGGGATTGTTAATTTTCTTCGCACAGGTTCCCCACTTCTGGAGCCGCAGCCCGCTGATTGTGGGCCTGTTCGTGCTGACGCTGCTGATTGTGCTTTGGGTGCCGCGCTTTGTTAAAAGCATCCCGTCACCGCTTATTGCGATTGTATTGCTCACCCTGTTCACCGTGACCAGCGGACAGGTTCTCCCGACGGTGGGGGATGAAGGTTCTATGAGCAGTGGTTTGCCAGGGCTGACACAGCTGCTCGTCCCGCTGAATATGGAAACGCTCAGCATCATCTGGCCATGCGCGCTGAGTATCGCTTTTGTCGGCCTGCTGGAATCACTGCTGACGGCAAAACTGGTGGATGAACTGACCGCGACGACGTCCAGCAAACGCCGTGAAAGTATCGGTCTGGGCGCAGGGAATATTCTTGCCGGGTTGTACGGCGGGATCGCGGGCTGTGCCATGATCGGACAAACCATTGTCAACGTGGAGATGGGCAAAGGTCGCAGTCGCGTCTCAACTTTTGCAGCGGGCATGGTGCTGCTGGTGCTGGTCACCGCCCTCAGTGAAGTGATGGCAAAAATCCCTATGGCCGTTCTGGCCGGGATCATGGCGATTGTTGCCATCAAAACGTTTAACTGGCACAGCCTTCAGCCTGCCACGTTAAAAAGCGCGCCGATTGCCGAAACGGTTGTGATGCTGATTACCGTTGCAGCAACGGTTTCAACCGGTAACCTGGCCATTGGCGTGCTGGGCGGGATTATTGTGATGGCATTGCTTCCCGCCCGGCTCAAGCGTCGGCTTAAAGAAGAAAAATCGTTGCAAGCCCAAGAAAAATAAAGAAACCGCCGGTATCGGTGATGGCGGTAATCATCACGCTCGACCCCACCGCGGGGTCGCGCCCCAGTTTGGTCATCGTCAGGGGGATAATGACCCCCATCATGGAGGCCACCAGCAGATTCAGCACCATCGCCAGCATCATCACCCCGCCTAACGCCATATCATCGTACAGCCACCAGGTAATGCCGCCCATAATGCCGCCCCACACCAGGCCGTTAATCAGCGCCACCCCCATCTCCCTGAAGATCAGGAAGGCGAAGTTACCCGGCTGAATATTTTCCAGCGCCAGTGCACGGACGATCATGGTAATGGTCTGGTTGCCGGTGTTGCCGCCAATGCCGGCCACAATCGGCATCAGCGAGGCCAGCGCGACCAGTTGTGAAATGGTGTGTTCAAAGCCGTCGATCACCCGTGAGGCGATAAATGCCGTGCAGAGGTTAATGGCGAGCCATGCCCAGCGGGTTTTCACCGCCTTGCCGACGGAGGCGTGGACGTCATCTTCGGCGCTGATCCCGCCGAGCGCACGTAAATCGTTATCGGTCTCTTCGTAAACCACGTCAACGATCTCATCGATGGTCAGACGCCCCATCAGTTTACCCACAGAATCAACGACCGCCGCGCTCACAAGGTCGTCACGTTCGAAGGTACGGGCCGCTTTTTCCGCGTCGTCTTCCGGGGAGAAGACCATCGGCTCGGTTTCCATCACCTCACTCACACGCCGCTGGGTGCTGTTGAGCAGGATCGTTTTAAGCTCCAGCTCGCCAAGCAGGGTTTTATCCCGGGAGGTGACGAACAGTTTATCGGTGTTGTCCGGCATGCTGCCCAGGCGACGCAGATAGCGCTGCACCGTACCGAGAGTTACATCCGGGCGCACCATGATGACGCCAAACTCCATAATGGCGCCCACGCTGTGTTTGTCATAGTGCATCACCTGACGCACGCGTGCCCGCTCTTCCGCAGGCAGCGAAGCCAGCAGTCGCCCGGTCAGGTTTCGCGGCAGGTGCTGAACGAGGTAAATCTGCTCGTCAATGTCCAGCGTCTGCAGGGCATCGAGGATATCCCGGTCGCTCATCTCATCAATGAGATCGTCCCAGACGTTTTCAGAGGCTTCCAGCAACACCTGCCCGCGCTCGTGATCCTGCACCAGACGCCACAGGGCGTGACGCTCTTCCGAGGGGAGGGCTTCCAGGGTATCCGCCAGATCCGGCGGAGGTAAATGAGCAACCAGCGCACCTACCTCAGCAATATCGTCGGCCAGCGTGCCGACATCATATTGCTCAGCCAGGGTCAGTTTGCCCAGTAACGCAGAGGTGACCGCTTTATCCGTCGTGAGGAGCCAGATGAGACGCGCACGTTCCTGGTCGCGCTGCCTGGCACTGTTTTTCTTTAAAACCGACATTAATCATAAATCCATGAAATAAGTTGGCTTTAAGCATAGCGCGGAGATATGTAAATAAGAATAAACAACGGGGCGGGATGGAGAAAAAATCGGCATAACGTGCACGATTTATCCCCTCTCCCCGTGGGAGAGGGTTAGGATGAAGGCTTCAGGCCGTGCGCGCCACCGCATCGCGAGACGCCGCATCGCGCTCCTCACCGGTCAGCTCGCTCAGCTTGCCGTCACGCATCTCCAGCAGCCGGTCGGCGTGAATGAAGTAGTGATCGTCATGGCTGATGGCAAAGATGGTTTTGCCCATCGCCTGCATCAGCGGCAGCAGCACCTGGTAGAACTCGCGGCGGAAATGCGGGTCCTGATCCGCCGCCCACTCGTCCAGCAGAATGATGTCGCGCTCTTCCGCCAGAGCCAGCAGCAGCGCCACGCGCTTTTTCTGGCCTTTCGAGAGCTTCAGGTTCAGGATCTTGCCGTCCTGCAGCTCAAGCTTGTGCGACATCTGCAGATGCGCCAGCCACTTCTCCACCAGCGCCGGGTTAGCCTGTTGCCCTTCCGGCCCCAGCAGCTGGTCGAAGAGCCAGACATCGGTGAATACCGCCGAGAACAGCTTGCGATAATCCTCAGGCTTCTCTGCGCTGAGCGCGCGGCCATCCAGCAGAATGTCACCCGATTGCGGCTGATATAACCCCGTCAGCAACATCGCCAGCGTCGATTTCCCGCTGCCGTTACCGCCAATGAGAAACAGCAGTTCGCCGCGATGAATCGTCAGATTGACCGGGCCCACGGAAAAGGCGTTGTCCTGGTAGCGGAATGTGACGTTACGCAGTTCCAGCGTTTGCCAGTTCGGGAAGGCCTGAGGGCGCGGGAACTCGGCTTTGAACGGCGCAAGGTCGAACTTTTTGAGCTTATTAAACGCCACCTGCGCGCTCAGCAAGGTGGGCAATGCACCGACGGCAGAGAGCAGCGGTGTGCGCAAAAACAGCAGCGTCAGGGAGTAAGTTGCCGCTACATTGGTATCGGCCCAGCCCAGGCTGTTGGCCATCCAGAAGACCAGGCCAATCGCGCCCAGCATCATAATGTTCGACCAGTTAACCGCGCTCAGGTGGAAGGTATCAGCACGGATAATATGGTGCCGGTATTCACGCGCGTCCGGGATGTAGAGGTTGTTGAAGATATGCTCGGCACGCTCGCGGTTCAGGGTCAGCTCTTTACGCCCTTCCAGTACCGTCTGGTAATCGTTATAGAGTTTGTCCTCGGTTTCACGCAGTACCGCCATGTGTTTGTAGACGCGGGAAACCAGCAGAAAACCGCCCCAGATGGTGATAGTAATCCACAGTGCCGTAACGGCCAGCATCTTGCTGGAGAGCCAGGCGAGATAGGCCGCCGAGCCAACGGTCAGGATAATGCCCTGCACCAGCTCCGGCAGACGGACAAACGCAATGGTGATGGCGCGCACGTCGCTGGTCAGTCCCGCCAGCAAAGAGGCACTGCCGAGTTGCTCGACGCGCTCCACCTGGGTATCCAGGATCCGCTTGATAAACTCGCTGCGCAGGCGGAAGACGAAATGATGCCCGAGAGCAGTCAGCGCCAGCTGGGAACCCAGCGTGACCGCCATCAGCAGCAATAATAGCCCCAGAAATTCCGGCAGAACGGACAGCGAGGTGTCGACCATTTCGATCAAACGCACGTTGATGAAGGCGATAAGACCAATACCTAATGCGGCGCTGGCAAGGCTTAGCGCCATTACCGCAATAAAGGGCCAGCGATACTGACGCCAGACAAGAAGAAGTAGTTGCATGCAGGCAATCCGGACAATAAAAATCAGCCAGCAGTGTAAACTGCCCTGCGTTTACATCAAGAATAATTCTTATTTTTGTTTGCCTAGCGCGGTCTGGCGGAAAGTCAGGTTAAAGCGGAACTCGCCCGTCTGCGGATGGACGCCAGGCTTCAGTGGCTGAATGCCGTGATAATAGAGCCGCGACTCCCTGCCCCACACCACCACATCCCCATGCTCCAGCATCAGACGCTGGAGAGGATCGTTGCGGCGTAATCCGCCGAACTGGAATATGGCGGGCAGACCCAGGGATACCGAGACGATCGGCGCACGCAGATCGGGTTCATCTTTATCCTGATGCAGCGAGAGTTTCGCCCCAACGCCATAGCGGTTGATAAGACAGGCATCCGGTTGAAAATCGGGATAGGTGGCCTCGACGGCGGCATCATGGCAGAGCGCCTGAAAAACCGCAGGCATGGGCGGCCAGGGCTTGCCGGTGACGGGATCGTCCGGGGCATAGAGATAGCCCCGTTCGTTGGTTGCCCATCCTGCCGTACCGCAGTTGGTCATCGCCACCGACATGGTGTAGCCGCCAGGCGTCACCATATGTCGGAATGGCGAAACGGCCGCGACGTCCTGGATCCCGGCCAGCAGCGCCGAGGCCCGGGAGAGTGCAAACCGGCGCAGGATCACTGCGCCAGGCGCTAGCGGCTCCTGCCAGGGTTCTGCATCCGCAAAGAGATCGAGCATTATCCCTCCTGATTCCTGGACTCACGTTTCAATAATAGCGCCTTTCGTTCCGTCCCCCAGCGATAGCCCGAAAGCGCTCCGTCCTGGCGTACAACACGATGGCAAGGGATGACGATCGCCAGTTTATTTGCGGCACACGCTGCGGCCACCGCACGTACCGCGCCAGGTTTGCCAATCGCCTGCGCCACCTGCTGGTAGCTGGCTGTTTCACCGCAGGGAATATTGCGCAGGGCCTGCCAGACCAGCTGCTGGAAAGCGGTTCCGCGAATATCCAGCGGCAGAGCCAGCGGCACGCCACGGTTATCGATGGTATGGATAACCTGAGCAATACGTCGGGCAAATTCGCCTTCCAGCGGCGCGCGTTCAGCGTCCGGAAACAGCGACAAAATCTCCTGGGTGACTTTGGCATCATCATCGCCCAGCAATATTGCGCAGATCCCCCGCTTGCTTTCGCCCACCAGACAGCGGCCTAAGGCACACTCGCTGATGGCATAGCGCACTGCGACATCCCCTTTACGGTACTGCTTTGCCGTCATGCCCAGCGCGTCATTGGCTTTACGATAGTAGCTGCTGCTGTCCGGGAACCCTGCCGCCAGCACGGCATCGGTTATTTTATCCCCGTGGGCAAGCGCATTGCGCAGGCGCTGTCCCCGCGCCGCCTGCTGCCAGGCTTTTGGCGTCATCCCGGTTACGGATTTAAACAGGCGGTGAAAATGGAAAGGACTCATGGCAACCTGCTGCGCCAGCATTTCCAGCGTTAACGCGGGATCCTGCTCCAGCAGGCGGCAGGCGCGCTCCACTTTTTCCAGCTTCTCTTCCTGCGGGTCGCGTTTGTCCGGTCGGCAGCGCTTGCACGGCCGAAACCCAGCCTGAACAGCATGGTGCACATCGGGGTAAAAGTGGACATTTTTACGCAGCGCGTGTCGGGCGCGACAGGACGGACGACATACGATCCCTGTCGTCTGGACGGCAAAGACAAATTGTTCGTCAGCACGCGGATCGCGGGCCAGCACAGCCTGCCAGCGATCCTCATCGGTCATATAGGTCGGGTTTTTCATCATCGGCTCCTCTTACAAGCATACCTACAGCTTGCCTGAGCGCCAGCAATCAAAAACCCGCAACCTTGCTTTTTAATTCTTTTCGCTTACCAGGAAGCTGTCGAACTGCGGTGAACTCCAGGTCTTAAAGCCGTCGGCCTCTTTGGTGATCATATACACCGCCAGCCCTTGCTGGCGAACCACCTCTTTGGCTTTCTCAGTACCGAGCACCATTAACCCGGTATCCCAGGCATCGGCTTCCAGCGCCGTCGGGGCAATCACCGTAACCGAGACCAGATTATGCGTAATAGGTCGCCCGGTCTGGGGGTCAATAACATGCGAGATCCGCTTCCCGTCGAGCTCGTAATAGTTACGGTAGCTGCCGGAGGTGCTGATGCCATGGCCGTTAATATCGACAATTGCCTGCACCGCATTTTGCTGGTCGGTCGGTTTTTGAATCGCCACACGCCACGGTTTGCCGCTGGCGTTCATCCCCCGGCTGACCAATGCGCCACCCACGGAGACCAGATAACGCGGGATGCCTTCCTGAGCCATCAGTGCGGCCAGATGATCCGCCGCATAACCTTCCCCGACTGTCGACAGGTCAACAAACAGGTCGGGGATGTCTTTTTGCAGATACTGTTGCCCGTACTGGTTGATCACCGTCAGGTGCTGAAGCCCTGTCCGGGCACGGGCGTCGTCAATGGCCGCCTGATCGGGGGTGGTCACCGGCTGCTTATTTGGGCCGAATCCCCAGAGGTTAACTAACGGCCCCACGGTCACGTCCATCGCACCGTGGGTTTTATAGCCCACGCGCATCGATTCGGTCACGATATCGGCCATCTCCTCGCTCACCGGCCACAGGGACGTGCTGGTAGAGAGGTTAAAGCGCATCAGCGCCGAGTCGTTTTTGTAGGTGGATAGCAGCTGATCGTCGGCATCCAGCTGAGACTGAATTTTGCCGCGAAGTTCTTCTGCGCGTGCTTTATCAAGGTTCATTACGCTGACGCGCCAGAATGTCCCCATCGTTTTGCCTTCCAGCACCGTCGCCGCTGGCGCGTCGGTGTGTGCCACAGGCGTGGAAGAGTCACATGCGGTCAGGAAAAAAAAGGTTGCCAGGACGCTGGCGCGTAAAAAAGTCATGTCCATTCATTATTATCCTCATGCCAGGGCGGCAAGAGTACACCAAAACGCGGGAATTGAAAGGCCTTAAAAAAGGCAATAAAAAGGGGCCAGCCGACCCCTTTGTTACACTGAAAAGCGATTAGAACTGGTAAACCAGACCCAGTGCTACGATATCGTCAGTGCTGATACCTGCATTACGGGTGAACTCTTTGTCATCCAGCAGGTTGATTTTGTAGTCCACATAGGTAGACATGTTTTTGTTGAAGTAGTAAGTCGCACCCACATCAACATATTTCAGCAGATCCTGATCGCCGTAACCGTTTTCCAGATCCTTACCTTTGGACTGCAGGTAAGCCACGGATGGACGCAGGCCGAAGTCGAACTGGTACTGAGCAACCACTTCGAAGTTCTGCGCTTTGTTAGCCCAACCCAGGTTACCTACGCGAGTCGCGTTATAGGTCTGAGTATACTGAGCAGCCAGGTAGATGTTGTTAGCGTCGTATTTCAGACCGCCGGTGTAGGTTTCAGCGCGGTCTCCATTACCGTAAGTCAGATCGTTCTGGGAGCTGGTACGCTTAGAGCTGGACACGGCAGTACCGATACCGAAGCCTTCGCCCAGGTTATAAGTGATAGAACCGCCGACGCCGTCACCGTTCTGACGCAGTTCAGTACGACCATTGTTAGTCTGGTCTTCACCGCTTGCGCTACCGTTTTTACCCTGATACTGAACAGCGAAGTTCAGGCCATCAACCAGGCCGAAGAAATCGCTGTTACGGTAGGTCGCGAAGCCGTTACCACGCTGCTGCATGAAGTTGTCAGAACCGTAGGTGTCGCCGCCAAATTCTGGCAGAACGTCGGTCCAGGAAGTCACATCGTAAACAACACCGTAGTTACGACCGTAGTCGAAAGAGCCCGCGTCACCAAATTTCAGACCGGCGAACGCCACACGAGTCCAGGAGTTGTTTTCGTTCTCACCAGAGTTACCCTGAATCTGGTATTCCCACTGGCCGTAACCGGTCAGTTGATCGTTAACCTGAGTTTCGCCTTTGAAGCCAAGACGCATGTAGGTCTGGTCGCCATCCTGACTGTCGTCATCAGAGAAATAGTGCAGACCATCGACTTTGCCGTACAGATCTAAGGAAGGTGCGAATAAGCAGGTCATTTCTTCCCAAGCTGACTCGCTGATTAA
>NZ_JACASJ010000136.1:0-10456 GCF_013391025.1 Enterobacter sp. SECR19-1250
TCAGCGAGTCAGCTTGGGAAGAAATGACCTGCTTATTCGCACCTTCCTTAGTTGATTATCCGGAAGATGATCGATAAATAGCATCGGGATAAATGCAATAAATAAAAAGTAATCCAGTCGGCTATGGTTCATAGCATATACGCCAACGATCGATACGACAGCCGCAGCGGTAATAAAAAATGCCATAAATTTTTCTTTCATCAGACACTTAAAATACTCTGTCTGTGATAAAGAAAAAAACAATGAACCAATCAGCATTGACAGCATTGCTGTCAGCATTGATGGGGGTATCCCTGATGGATGTTTATGCCACAGGAAAATAAAAAACAATCCTGCAACAACAGCGCGAGTCATATTTCCTAATCGCGTAAAGATCAGAGGAATTAAAAGCGATACCCAGAATTCAATACTGATACTCCACGATGGTTCATTGACTAACTTGAAGTCATGCCAATAAAGACCATGAAGAAATAATATATTTTTTAATATCACGCTAATAGAAAAAACATCCGGGCTGGAAACGTAGCCGCCATGGTGCGCATTATAGTAATAAATGGCTACCATCAGCATCGTCGACAGAAAATGAAGCGGCCATAATCGGGCAAATCGTGTAAGAACGTATTTGAAAAAGTTTCCTGATGCGTGGGCATAGGTTAGAACAAAGCCACTCATGATGAAAAAATATACCACACACAGATAGGCACCGCTAAATGGTCTGACTTGCGGCCAACCCATAAAGCTGCCAAACATATGGCTGAGCATGACCATACCCGCCAATATCCCACGAGTGCCATCAATGGCATCAAATCTGTTAACAGACAATCTACACCCCATATTCCAATGAGTAAAACTACATTCTTTTAGAAGAAAGAATTTATTAGTAATAAAAAGAATAGCTATCAATATTCAAAGGTGATTACTGCCCAATAGGAAAAATTTTAAAGGCAGGAAGTCACAAAAAACACAAGTACACACATCGAAATTTTACTGCCCCCAGTAAAACTCGACAAAAAATCTATTACTCTCTAGCTAATAAATCATTAATCTAACAGGAATAGAGACTCGCAAATCATGTGACCACGAGCTCTTTTATTTAACGAAAAAAATTTTTATTGAAAATAACAAGATCACTGACAAAGAAGTGAAACTTGCTTAACTTCTTTTTGAAATTATTTAAAAAAACGTCTTACCACGCGTAGCGGCTTAGTCAACTTCCAGGATAAAGAAGAGATTAAATTTTTGTGATGCTGATAAATTCATTGAACTCTTGCTGTTTGATAGTCATCTCATGATGCATATCATTATTTTTGTCGGTTAACTGACGAATATTCTGTTCCTGTTCAGTTACCCGCTCTTCAATCTCATGCAATTGATTATGCAATATCGCATTTTCATCCTTTTGCCCGGCGAATGAGTGGGTAAGCGTCTCAACTTCTTGCTGTAATGCGGAGCTCCTGGCCTGGAAAAACTCAAGTTCCTTCAGAACCCGATCTTTAAGAGAGAATAGGTACTCTTCAGCTGACAGCGTGGTGATCCTATGATGGGCGGCGGCGATAAATTCATCATAAAAATCATCACTCTTTGCATCCAGGGCAACAACAAACTCTTTCACTTGCTGATAAAACGGGTGAAATGCCGGACCAGAAATCGTGTTTAAATGCCACTCAAGGAACACGACAACATAGTTTTTATAATCTCTGAGACGGTGTTCCATCATCCCCTGCTGACAGATAAACGCTTTAAGCGCCACCAATGCTTCAACAGCACAGCGGTGCGACTCTGCTCGCGTGGCGGATAGGGATTCACTACGGTTGATGGTATGAGAAATTAACGTTTCATTTAAGACCGAAATTCTGTTCGCCATGAGCATAAATGCGCAGACGAAGAAAAGATCGTTGGTCGTCCTGATTTCCTGAAAGCGAAGCTGATGACTAGTAATAAATTGACGCCTGAGAAGCTTGTCCCATGGCCACCAGACAAAGGTGCGGAAAAAGTCAGAGGGAATATCCTGGGATGAAAAAAACTTGAGATCAGGTAACAGCTCCTGGCGCACTGACCACGGCATCGGAGCATAAACCTGCAAGGCGGGATCAAAAGACTGGCTGCGACAGATAACGACATCCGCTTGTATATCGCTAGCACGTGCGTACATGCGCTCCAACATCATGTTATCGACATAATCGTCGTCATCAAGAAAAATAACGTACTCACCGGTAGCAGCATCCAACCCGATGTTTCTTGAGCCTCCCCCACCAAGATTTGTCGTGTTGTTAATGACTCTAATTCGTGAATCAGTTTCAGCCAGCGCCGAGACAATCTCTAAGGTATTATCGTCAGAACAATCGTTGACAATAATGATTTCAATATCATTTAATGTTTGCGACAAAACAGTGCTCAATGTGTCGGAAATATATCCCGCCGCATTGTGCACAGGGATAATAACGGAAACAGCTATACTCTCTTTTTCAGACATGCAATCACCTTGACGCTTAGCTTATAAACGCAATTATATTTATTTATGGGTAGCGTTTAATTTGTAGGTTGCCAGTTTATTAAGGATGGGTAAGATGAAAGCGACTGAGCTTCATCAAAAATTACTCTTCAACAACATCACGATATGTTTTTAATGTTTTATTAATGATCATCACACTCGAGAATTTATCTTGAATGCGTTTTCTGCCATTGATACCCATTGCGACGCGCGTTTCTGGGTTATCCAACAGGAAACCGAGTTTCTCCGCTAATTCCTCGACAGATTTACTTTTTACAATCAACCCATTATCGTTATTGATAATTAAGCTATCACAGCCACCAACATCATAAGCGATACAAGCGCGCCCGGCAGAGGAAGCTTCCAGCAAGATACGCGGTACGCCTTCGGCGTAGACCGACGGCAAAGCAACGATATTTGATTCTTCAATTAAATCAAATACATTAGAGCAATGACCGAGCCAGTTAATCACGCCTTCGCTTTGCCACTTCTGTATCGTCGCCAGCGGAATTGCGTCTTTATCATTCTCAACTAAAATACCGGCAACATTCAGCGTAAAGTGAATATTTTTATTACTCAGTATTTTTTTGGCTTCAATCAGGTCACCCAGTCCTTTACTCCACAGCATACGGCTGGCAAAAAGGACGACCGGAACATCACGCTGCTGCTCCAGAGAGTATTTGTAAATCTCTGGATTAATACCCGCGCCATCAATAACAATAGTCTGTTTGTAATCGATACCAACCAGATCGGCAAGTTTAGCTCTGTCTTTATCATGTTCGAACATAAACAAACTGCATTTGTTACTGGCGATATACTTATATGCCATAACAGTAAAACTTCGCAGCAGCTTAAGACAGGCAGACTCTGCGGAAAATACTCGGCCCAAACCGACAAAACTCAGAATAACAGGACGATGGGTACTTTTAGCCAGAAAACCGCCGATCAAACAGGGCTTGATGGTAATGCAGTGCAACAAATCTGGATTGATGTTTTGAATAATTTTCCGAGCCTTAGAAAAGGCCCGAAAGAAAATCAAAACGTTGAATGATTGGGCGACAAGTGGAATGTTATGGTAAACAAAACCTAATGTCCTGAATTTTTCCGCTATTTTATCATCGACAAAATGGCTAATAATGTGAATCTCATAACCGGCATCTCGGGCGGCAATTGCACGATCGGTCCAATGCAAATCAAAATACCAATCCGAATTTATGAAATAACACAGTTTTTTCATTGCTATGTCCACTTAGTGAAACTTACCGCTGATTCCTTTTACACCATGTACAATCCCACGGCATAAAAACTTTAGATATACCCATTTCCGGCGCTGCACAGGGAATATGGTGATATACTTACACAGGCGCAAAAGGATTGATGAACTACTAAAAATTTCCACTTCCGTGAATATTCTCTTAGCCAAAATCAAGTTCCGACAAAGATAGTAAACCTTCCACTCTGGCGATATAACCTTTCCCTGAATACTCACGTCATGAGTAAAAACAAGCTCCGGTTGATAAGTGATTTTCTCGCCACTTAAAGTTAATTGATAACCAAAATAGAGATCATCAAAATAAAGGAAAAGTTCATCATAAATATGATGAAGGTGCTCATTCAAGACTTCACGCTTAATGATCATGCCAACAAATGAAACGGTTTGCACCAGCATTTTCTTATTATCTGGTACATATCGTTGGGGATGTTTGATATATTGCAAGGTATCACTAAACGAGGTCGGGACTTTTACAAATGGAACATTCATCGCGCATGTCCGGCCCTGTAAATCTTTAACTAAAGCCGTAAAAACACGACAATCTTCTTTATTTATCGTCGCGAACTTATCAAGAATATCACTTTGCGGATAAGCATCATCGTCATAAAAGAAGACCCAATCGCTATCAACAGAGCTGCATATATATTGACTACCGGCCTTAAACCCGCCGGCCCCCCCGTTATTACTGGCCAGATTTAAGACAATGACTCGGGGATCAGTGATTGTCTGCAGCCAGTCAGAGGTCCCATCCGTGGACCCATTATTGACAATAACGATAGAGGTAAAGTGCAGCTTAACAGTTTCAGCAACCGTCTTTTTTAGCTTCTCAAGACGGTTGAAAGTGACTATTAGTGCAGTATGTTTCATCGTACATCGGCCACAAATACAGGCATTGTTTCGTCGTTGGACAATGAAGACAGGTATTTATCGGCCGTTTTTAAGGCTTCTGCAATCGTTACATCCATATCAAGATAGCGATAAGTCCCTAAGCGTCCGACGAAAGTAATATTTTTCTCACCTTCCGCCAGTGATAGATATTTATCCAGCAGAGCCATCTCGCCCATCTGGCGGATTGGATAGTAAGGAATATCATTTTCACCGCAGGCGCGACTATATTCTTTGTAACATACGGAGCCTTCGTGGTTTTCCCACGGGGAAAAATATTTATGTTCGGTAATGCGCGTATACGGGACATCAACTGAGCAATAGTTCATGACCGCGCAGCCCTGGTAATCACCTTGCCAGGTAAATCGCTCAAAGTCCAGAGTACGGTAGCCAAGACGCCCATGCTGGTATGAATAGAAGGCGTCTAACGGCCCGCTATAAAATACATGATCATAACTTTCGCGATTTTCAGCCGCAAACTCACGCTGTAATTGCAGAGTGATATTTTCATGATCGGCGATCGCTTCAATCATATGGGTATAGCCTAACTTCGGCATGCCCTGGAATTTATGATTGAAATAATTATCGTCATAATTGAAACGCACAGGCAAACGTTTGAGTATAGATGCCGGAAGCTCAGAAGGCTGCATCCCCCACTGTTTTATGGTGTAGCCTTTGAAGAACGCTTCGTATAATTCTTTACCAATGAAGCGCAAGGCCTGCTCTTCAAAAGTCTTCGGTTCCAGAATGGAACTATCACCTTTTTCGCTAATGAGCGCGCGAGCTTCATCAGGAGAACAGGTTTTAGCAAAGAACTGATTAATAGTATGCAGATTAATCGGCAGTGAAAAAACCTGACCATTAACAGTAGCTTTTACTCTATTCACATAGGGCATCATTTCCGCATACTGATTGACATAGTTCCAGACGGTTTCATTATCCGTATGGAAAATATGCGGACCGTAGACATGAACCATGACATCAGTCTGAGGATCGCGAGTGTCATAAGAGTTTCCTCCAATGTGGTCCCGCTGATCGATGATTTTAACCTTGTGACCTTGTTCAGCAAGCTGGCGGGCAATGACCACACCTGAAAAACCAGCGCCGACGATGAGAATATTGTTACGCTTCATAATGTATCTCCAGTTGTATTAGCCAAGAATCGAACGGCGAACTTTATAATAATATTTGATGAGCTTATTTCTTCTTGGCGAACCGACAGGAGCATATTTGTTAACATATGGCATTAAAGCTCTTTTAATCTTTGTCTGCAGTAACACGGTTTGCTGCAGTTCAGTATGTTGGTTAGGTACTACCGTGGCCACAGGTAACTGGCGATAGTAGATTTCTTTCTCCCATGGCGTACTTAAAACATTCTCAAGAAAATCATCATAGAAATCGACTTTCTCAGTATTCCATGGTTTGTTTTCACCCGCATAGTGAATCATTTTTGGATTTCTTCTGGCTTGCAAAAAGCGCATATAGGTTGAAAACTTGAGATTCGGGAAGAAATCATCGGTATTACCATTACCATGGTACACGTTCCATTCTAATGGTAAGAATTTGACTCGGCCAAAGAAGACTTTGTTCATGATATCCTGATCTAAGAACCAATACTTTTTGGCTTTCAATGCTGACATCAATTGAGCAAAGGTATTCTCTGTAACCATTTGTTCGACATTAAAAACAATAATCCCGGCCTGAAAATATTCGTCAGGATTAGTCATTCCTAATGTCTTTTTCAGGTATTGCTCTGCAGGCATAATGCCATCATCTGATTCTGACATGGTACCAAACTTCACAAACCCTTCCATGACGATGTCTTTAACAGCGGCAACCAGGTTAGTGCCGATCTCGACATCCAGAAGTGTCGCCAAATCAGCCTTCACCACGGTGTCAGAATCGATAAACACAACTTTTTTATACTCGCGGAAAAGTTGCGGGATGAACAAGCGCGCATAGGTCGACGCACTAAAATGTGCACGGGTATGAACATCACTCATCTCAGTGAATGAATTCACATCAAAAAAGCGCAATGATATGTTGTTATGACCAGCAACTAGCTTGATAAGGCGTTGTTTATTTAAATGACTGACCTTATTTTCCAGAACAACGATATCATAGTTTCTGTTCGCATCAGAATGGAGAACAATTGAATTGATTAATGCCCCGCCACTTAATGCATAGTTATTATCAAAACTAATAACAACCGGTACGCTTTCGTCAAAAACGGGCTTTAATTTACCATTAAATGTTTCAGCAGTAACAAACGTGCGCTGTAGTTCTTTTATTTTTAGCTGTTTATCTTGTTGACATTTGATGATATAGATATTGAATAAACGCTCAGCAATGTGTCCTATAACTCGTTTTTCTTGAGCGTTGTAGTTATTCATCGAAATCCGATCTTCAAGATTAGACAAAATAGCAAAAAGCCATTCAGAATAATCCAGGAACATGTCTTTGCGCATAACAAACATGTTCGTATAATAACCATCAGTTGCATTATTGAATTGTTGAATCGCAGCTTTATATTGTGGATACAGCTCTTCAACGACATCCAGGGCAGACTGATAGTCTTTAATGTGTAAAAACTCACCTTTTGCATAATGATCAAGGTTATTCTTACTTCCTGCCGATGTTACCGACCATTTTTTGGGTAACAGCAGATCATATCCATCGACGCAGGTGCTTATGGATTCATCACTTAATCCAAACTGGCTTTCGTATTCGGCATTGATGAGCGGGTAGTTGACTACCCCCCAGTTATCCTCAGGATGATTTTGTTGTTCTGCAAAGTTCAAGTGTCTGCGGTAATGCATGAATCCCACATAGTCAGCCAGAGATTCATTCTTCCACACCCAGTAGTGGGCCGTCAGCTCACAATAGAAGGGGTTTTTAAAGGAAATGTTGTCTCCGCTATCATCCCCTTCACAGCCAATATCATTATAAGTATTAGCCTTCCCGACATGCAGTGGTTTAATAATAGAGGCATTTAGAAAAGCACTGGGTTTGTGGTGACATGTATAAATTTTGATACTATTCATCTTATTACCAATTATTAAGCCATTGCTTGCTTGCTTGCTTGCTTGTAAAGTTCAATGATTCTCTCTGCTGAGCCAATTTCGCGGAGTTTATGGTTTTCGATCCAAACAACTCTGTCACAGATTTTTTCAACATCACTCATATTGTGGCTAACGAATAATATCGTTACACCCTTATTTTTGAAGTCTCGTATTGTTTGTATACATTTGGCCTGGAACGAAATGTCACCGACAGCAAGTACCTCATCGATAATAAGTATATCGGGTTCTACCTGGCTGATGACAGAGAATCCAAGCTTCGCAAGCATACCACTTGAGTACACGCGAATAGGTTCGTCAATGAAATCACCCAGCTCGGAGAACTCAATTATCCGATCCATCCGTTGCTGAACCTCTTTGCGGCGTAGCCCAAGCAGGGTCGCATTGAGATAAATATTTTCTCGCCCGGTTAATTCAGGGTGAAAACCGCCGCCTAGCTCAAGCATTGAGGCAACGCGCCCCTGGGTTGTAACAGTGCCTTTTGTAGGCTTAATGACGCCGGCCACCAGCCCGAGGGAGGTACTTTTCCCTGCGCCGTTACGACCAATCAGCGCTACGGCCTCGCCTTTACCCACGGTGAAGGTAATGTCTTCGATCGCAAGATATTTACGCCCTTTTAACAGCTGAAAAGCTCTTTTATGGTGAAATACGAGATCCTTAATTCCTGAGCCAATATGGTGGTAAAGAGGATACTCTTTCGTAACGTGACTAAAGTTTATTACTGGTTCCATTACAAAATCTCTGCAAATCGATATTTTAATTTATTAAAAATACTCAGGCCCACAATTGTCAGGACTAAACCTGTAATGTAAAGGATTGAAATATATTCATAATTTAAGACGCCATCCATGAACAGCTGCCGCCAGCTGAGGATCATGCTTGCCAGAGGATTATAGGTAATAATCCAGCTAAATTTTTCAGGAATCATATCTGACGCATATAATATCGGCGTGCAATAAAACATGAGCATGATACCAAGGCTGACAAATCGCTCTAAATCCCTGAAGAACAGATTTAGCGTAGAAAATATGATTGAAATACCAAATGTAAAAATCACCTGACCAAGCGCAATAATTGGTACGCCCCAGAGCCATGAGAGCGATGGACGCATACCATACACGAACATGAATGCAATAATCACAGGAATTGTACACAAGAAATGTAACCCTTCCATCATGACATTACTCAATGGAATAACTGAGCGCGGAAAAACTGTTTTTTTGATTATTTGCGCATTGGCTATAAACGAAAACAAGGAATTTGTCGCCGAGCTGGCAAACCATTGCCACGGAAATAAACCGGTAATCAAGAAAAGGGTATAATTCGGGATCTGCACTCGCATAACGAGCTTAAAAATGAAATAATATATCATTGCAAAAAGCAGTGGATTCGCAATTGACCATAAGTAACCAAATACGCTGCTTTTATAACGTACCTTTAAATCTTTGTTTGTTATAACAACAAGAAGATCAAACAAATACCCTATATTATACTTCATTTTTATACTCATAAATTATTCTACAAAAAATTCCGTACGTAATATGTATCAAACAGAATTATCGATAAGATCTGCTGTGCTCGAGAGACGAACAGCTATTCCCATAAACAAAGACCAATTGTAACATTATTTTGCACAAGCAATATGTAAACAATCTTTCCTGCGCATTAGCACTCCGGAATCGGAGATGATCGCTAACCTCAGTAACCGCTGAATGAAAATGTGATTCTCGTGGAAGACACATAAACCATCCTTTAAGATTGTAAATAAAATGTTAAATCGAACAATGAGTTTATTCTAAAATTCAGACACGCTACCGCCATTGGCTATCGTAACCAAAATGCGGACTCCCCTCTCTAAAGTGTCTGTCTTACCCGGTCTTACCGTAACGAAGAGGATACGCTCGTCGTTAGCTCCACAAGCATTACCGGCGCAGCATTCATGAAGCCACAAACAGCCTAGTCAGCGTTCGGCAAAAAAGCTAAAAACAAACGGATATCTGTACTCAGCGCCCCTCTCCGGACTCACATCCATCGCTACACCGCAACAAATGCACCGCTACTTTCCCCAGTTTATGGCATCCTATCCATCAGGACTTTCTCATTTCACCCTTGAAACCAACAAAAAGCGTCACTCTCGGCAGTATGACTTCAACAGCCATGTAGCTGGGCGCTCCGCATCTCTACATGAGTCAGGCAGAGTATTAAGTTCGCGGGCAGGCAGCGGCAACACCACCAGGATAACGTACTTCCTCATCCTATCTTGCATAAAAGTGAATTTGACTTTTCTTCAAAAGTGGTCAAATCCGAGCGTCGTAGGGTACGTTTGCTGCGCATTATCAATAATGCATCCGTAGGACGTGAATTACGCGCGCATTATAGCTCTGGTCTGGAAGAATAAAAATGAAAAAGCATGACCAATCCATCCAGCCAAAAAATACACAGTTGCTGCACATTATTCGAACACTTCAGCGTACCCACTTAACAATATGATTATAAAAGAAAAAATAGATTTCATTACTATCATTACAATAGTAATACTGACCAATTATTGAGGAATTGTTCGGAAAATATATAAAAAGAAACAATATTGACCAGACTCAGCCTTTCCGCTGCTTTGCTTGCGAGGCGAACAGAGTACGGTAACTATCAAAGAACAGCAGTAACAATTATTCAGCTAAGGAAGGTGCGAACAAGTTCCTGATATGAGATCATCATATTCATCCGGAG
>NZ_JACASJ010000137.1:0-10429 GCF_013391025.1 Enterobacter sp. SECR19-1250
TCCGGATGAATATGATGATCTCATATCAGGAACTTGTTCGCACCTTCCCTAAATATGTTGGCCGAGCGTTATCCCCGCCTGCGTGTTGTGCATTTGATGGAGAACCAGGGAAAAGCGATTGCGTTGAAAAGTGGTGCCGCCGCTGCAAAAGGGGAGTTTCTGGTTTGCATTGACGGCGACGCCTGTTTGGATCGTGACGCCGCAGCCTGGCTTGTCGCGCCGATGATTGATAACCCGCGTGTGGGGGCTGTGACCGGCAATCCGCGGATCCGCACTCGCTCAACGTTAATCGGCAAAGTCCAGGTCGGTGAATTTTCATCGATCATTGGTCTTATCAAACGTACGCAACGGGTCTATGGCCAGGTGTTTACCGTTTCAGGGGTAATTGCGGCGTTCCGCCGGAGCGCGCTGGCGGATGTGGGTTACTGGAGCGATGACATGATCACGGAGGATATTGATATCAGCTGGAAACTACAGCTTCGTCGCTGGTCTGTGTTCTATGAACCGCGGGCGCTGTGCTGGATTTTAATGCCGGAAACGCTGCGCGGGCTGTGGAAACAGCGTTTACGTTGGGCGAAGGGGGGCGCGGAGGTTTTCCTGAAAAACATGAGCTCCCTCTGGCGCTGGAAACACAGGCATATGTGGCCCCTTTTTATGGAATATTGCGCGACGACGGCATGGGCATTCACCTGCCTGGTCAGTGGGTTGGTCATCCTGGCGGAGGTAATCCAGAACGGATCAACGGGAGGGCTCTCCATTTCATCGGTGTCAGAAAATGCCGGAGTGCTGCTTTGCAGCCTGTGTCTGGTGCAATTCCTGGTGAGTATCCTGATTGAGTACCGCTATGAGCATAACGTCGTTGCCACGCTGTTCTGGATCATCTGGTATCCGATCATCTTCTGGCTCATCAGTTTATTCACCACGCTTGTCGCGTTCACTGTTGTGATGCTGAATCCCCGTAGCACCCGTGCGCGTTGGGTCAGTCCGGATCGCGGGATTGCAAGGGGGTAACATGAAACACTGGATTATCAATTCGCAAAAAAGCGTCTTCCGGGAGTGTCTGGAACTGATCGTAACCTGTCTTTTGTGGGCTGTGTTTGTTTACTTTGCCTCGGGGTTTATCGCTTTATTCCTGAAGGGGTTTACGCAGGGGAATGACGCTTTTTTGCGGCTGTTCTTCTATTTCATCCTGGCGATACTTAACGCGCTGGTACTGGTGCTCTGGGCGATTTACAACCGCTATAAGCATCAGAGAATTGCGGTTCCTCCTGCCCGTGTGGCGAGTGAGGCGGAACTGGCGATGAGCTTTTCACTTTCCCAGCCGGTTTATCAGCAGTTCCAGGCTAATAAAAAGTTATACGTTGATTTTGACAACCATGGTGACGTGGTAAATGTCACCTCAGAGTAGTAGTACGATCCCCCTGACCGTGCCGGTCAGGGGGCGGTTTGCGTCTTTATAGTTTTGCGGTAAGAAGGATGATAAATAACATTACGTTGGCCGAGAAAATGATCATGCTTTCCGGTGCATTTCTGTTTGCACTGATGATCGCGGTAAACTCTTTTTGCGTGAATGATAATCCAGGCTTCAGAGTACCCATGACCACATATTTAATCGTCATGATTGCGCTGTTCTTTCTGGATACCATCATCTTTATTTTCATCCAGATGCAGTATGCGTCTGACAGAACACACCTGTCCTCATTGATTCTGAGTATGGCGTTTTTAAGTGGACTGGTTTATTTCATTGAAACGATCGTTATTATTCAATATCCTGAACACGCTGGTTTTTCTAATGCGGTAAAAACAAACGACACGGCTGTATTCTATTTTTTCAGGCAACTAAGCTTTATCTTTTTACTGGCGCTCGCCGTTCGGGTGGAAAAAAATCACAACACGTTCGTCGTCAGGACGGATTAATAAGTTCAGCCTGGCGTTAACATTATTTATTCCGCTGGTTGTGTTCCCGGTTCTGGCCCATTATATGAGCAGCTATCATCCTGCATTATCATTAACGATAGCGGCAGATGGTCGTGACCAGCATGCTCCCGTCTGGGATGTCCGGTACGTTAACGTTCTGATCACGCTCTGGTCGTTTTTACTCTGCTATATGACCTATGTGACGCGACTGTCTTCAGGCATGTGGAACAGTATTATTGTGGTGTGTCTCTCCGCCATCATTTACAACTTTTTCCTGTTGCTGCTCGACACGTATAATATGTCACTCTGGTATATTAGCCGTACAGTAGAGGTATTTAGTAAATTATTTGTTATTTTCACCTTGTTATTTCACGTATTCAGCACGTTAAAGATTTTTGGCGATCGAATTAATCGCGATCCGCTTACGCAGATCTTCAACCGTAAGTATTTTTATGAGGCGCTTCAACGGAACCGCATGCTCAGGACAGAAAAAGGCACGAGCATAATGATGCTGGATATCGACAACTTTAAGTCTATTAATGATACCTGGGGTCATCCGGTAGGGGATCGCGTCCTTCTGGCGGTGGTGGATATTATCAAAGACAGTATCCGGGATAAGGATATTTTTGCCAGACTGGGCGGTGAGGAGTTTGGTCTTCTGCTACCGAATACTGACGAGAGCCTGGCGGTATCCGTTGCCGAGCGTATTCGCCATAATGTCCAGCACCGGACCGGACAGGGTAACCTTTACGCGCTTCCTGCAGAGGTGACGCTGAGTATCGGCGTGTGCTCAGCCATTCAGAGCAACCTTAACAGCACCGATATTATTCGTAACGTGGATGAGGCGCTCTATGAGGCCAAGCACAACGGTAAAAACAGAATCGTAAGCAGACACGCAGAATGTGGGTGAGCTTATAAAATGGGGATAAAAACGTCAAAATTAACATGCTCATCGCTGTAAGAATTAAACTGCATTAAATAAATGCCCTCGCGCAACGCCAGACGCTTTTTAACCATTGCTTTAACGAAGGCAATTTTGTTAAAGGCGCTGTAGCCCTCCCAGCTACCGCTGAAGGTCATTTTTGCGTATTTTCCTTTTACTACGCACGTCCCTCTTTTTGCAGTCGTGTCGCTTTGTAAGGAATACGAGATTAAGACCTCAACAAGATAAGATCGGCTTTTGCCTAAGCGTTCGGGTGGGCGAGGCACAAGGGTGATGCGATCAATCTCATGACGATTTTCGATAAGCAGTTTCTTGATTTTTTTAGTAATATCATGGACCGAGGTATCAAAAAGATGATCATGTTCGATAATTTGATGGGTATAGAGAAATGTTTCATTCAGTTCACAAATTTCGAGTTCTGGAGTTTGATGGTCGCTTAATAAAAAAGAGGGCTGTAAAACATCAAAATTCCACACTCTGGCACGTCTGTACTCAGAGGGTGTCAGCCCGGTCATTTTTTTAAAGGCTCTGGAAAAACCCTGGCTACTCTGGTAATGGAAAAGATAAGCAATATCCGTCACCGGAATCGACGTCATCCTTAGCATAATAGCAGCACGGCTCAGCCTTCTTCTGAGAATATATTCTCCTAACGAGAGCTGATAGTGCTCCTTAAACCAGGTTTCAATGGTTCGTCTGCTGTATCCGATATCCGCAACCAGGTCATCAATATGTAAAATAGTAAAGTTATTTTCCTCCACCCAGGAGAGAATATACCTTCTGATGCTGTCTTTCATTGGCGTGTCAGTTATTACTTAACGGTAAATGAGTTTCATGCTGGGCAAATTATGCCGGAAGTTAATTGACTGGCGAAGGGATTCTGGCAATAACTTTAATTTCAAAATCAAAACCAGCGAGCCAGTTAACGCCTATGGCAGTCCAGTTTGGGTAAGGAGGACGCGGGAACGCCATTTTTTTCGCCTGCATAATGACGGGAAACTGGTTTTCAGGGTCGGTGTGAAATGTCGTTACATCGATAATATCGTCAAAGGTACATCCCGCGGCCGCAAGGGTAGCCTGGAGGTTATCAAATGCGAGCTGTACCTGAGCGGCGAAATCGGGCTCAGGTGTGCCATCGCTGCGGCTGCCGACCTGGCCAGAAACAAATAACAAATCGCCCGAGCGGATGGCAGCAGAATAGCCATGCTCTTGATAGAGGGCATGACGGTTGGCCGGGAATACAGGTTCACGTGGGTGCATAGCATTTCCTTTTATAGTCGAGGTTATTGTCGTGATGACAAAGTAGAAGTAACATACGCGATGTATGTGAAAAAATGTAATCCACATACGCCGTGTATGTCAAATGGAAAACGCTGCTTAACCAAGGAACCCCCATGGCTGCAAAACGTCGTGCTGAGACGGCACAGGAAAATCGCGAAAAAATGATACAGGCAGCCCGTAAGGCGTTTGCTGAAAAAGGATATGCCGCTGCCTCAATGGATGAACTGACTGCCAGCGTGGGCTTAACGCGCGGTGCGCTGTACCATAATTTCAGCGATAAGAAAGGGTTACTGGCGGCTGTAGTCGCACAGATAGACAGTGAAATGGCTGAAAAAGCGAAAGCCATTGCTTCCACTGCGGAAAATGACTGGGAGAGGTTGCTGGCGGAAGGCGTCGCTTATATCAAAATGGCGCTGGTTCCGGAAGTGCAGCGTATCGTTCTTCTTGATGGTCCAGCTGTTCTGGGCGATCCGGCGCAATGGCCTAGCCAGAACAGTTGCCTGGAGTCGACTCGTCACACCATCGAAAAAATGATCGCATGCGACGTTCTTAAACCGGTTGATGCAAAAGTCGCAGCCCATCTGCTGAATGGCGCTGCGCTGAATGCTGCCTTGCTCATTGCCGCGAGTGACGACCCGCAGATAACGCTGCCCCATGCCATTGAGGTATTCACTCTTCTGGCTGGCGGGTTACGCAATAGCTAAGGGATATTTTTAACGATCCTTTCTCCATGCATCAGCAGTTAGCGCTTCACCAAAATGTCCGGCAATCAGGCGTTTTGTTAAATCGTGGAGTGGGGAGGCCAGCACATCCGCCGTGCTGCCGCGCTCGACAACTTCACCCTGATGCATGACCATCACCTGGTCGCTGATGTGTTTCATCATGCCAAGATGTTGGGTGACGTAGATATAAGAGATCCCCTGTTTTTCCTGCAGTTCCAGCATCAGGTTAATTAACTGGGAACGCATCGACATATCCAGTGAGGCGAGGGCTTCGTCAGCAATAATCACCTTCGGGCGCAAAATCAGGGCGCGCGCCAATCCCAGACGCTGCTTCTGTCCCGGAGCCAGCATATGCGGATAGTAACTTTCGTGATCGGGCAGCAGTCCGACCATACGCAGGGTTTCAAAGATACGTTTACGGCGAGCGTCAGGCTCCAGATCGGTATTCAGCCGCAGCGGGAAATCCAGGATCTGCGAAATACGCTGGCGCGGATTGAGCGAGGTGGAGGGATCCTGGAAGATCATACGGATGCGCTGGCTGCGGAAGGAGTAATCGCCGAATGCCAGCGGATGATCGTCAATCAGCACTTCACCGCCGCTTGGCTCAACCATGCCCGCCAGCATCTTAGCCAGCGTGGATTTGCCGGAACCATTCTCGCCAATAATCGCCAGCGTCTGCTTTTCGCGCAGCGTAAAGCTCAGTGGTTTCACCGCTTCCACGGTCTGGCGATGGAACAGCCCGGTGCGGTAGCGAAAGGTCTTACTCAGGTTGCGTACTTCCAGTAAGGTTTCGACCATTTCACTCTCTCTCCATGTTCAGCGGGAAATGACAGGCGTAAAGATGGTTTTTCGCCCCCGTCAGACGCGGCGTTTCAATACACTTACGCTGAGCATACGGGCAACGTGGCCCAAGACGACAGCCTATCGGCAATGATTCCAGAAGCGGGATCGCACCCGGCAGCGTGTTCAGACGGCTCTTGTGCGGCATGGCGCTGCCAAAATCCGGGATCGCACGAATCAGCGCCTGGGTGTAGGGGTGGTGCGGCGTGGTAATCAGATCTTCACTGGGGGCGGTTTCCACCGTTTGCCCACAGTACATCACATCAATTTTATCCGCCCATTTGCTGAGCATTTGCAGGTCGTGACTGATTAGCAAAATGGTGGTGTTGTTATTCTGATTCAGCCGCGTCAGCAGACGGAATATCTGCGCCTGCGTGGTGGGCTCCATCGCGTTCGTTGGTTCATCCGCAATCAACAGACGCGGCTGATTGGCCAGCGCGATGGCGATCATCACTTTCTGGCATTCACCGTCGGTGAGTTCGTAGGGGAAACTGCGCATTGCGTCTTTATGATCTTTGATCCCGACGCGGTGCAGCAGCTCAATGGCGCGGCGTTTGCGCCAGCCGAAACGCTGCCACCAGCGGCCTTTATAGGTCCAGCTGGGGATGTTCTGCATCAGCTGCTTACCTACGCGCTCGGACGGGTCAAGGCAGGATTGTGGCTCCTGGAAAATCATCGAGACGTTATGGCCGACCAGCTTGCGACGCTCGCGCGGAGAGAGGCGCAGCAGGTCAATATCATCAAACCGCATGCGGTCGGCGGTGACGCGCCAGTTGTCCTTCGCTACACCACAAATGGCTTTGGCGATGAGGCTTTTCCCGGAGCCGGATTCGCCCACCAGACCGCGAATTTCACCTTCAGCAAGGGTAATGCTGATTCGGTCGACGGCCTTAACCCAGCCCTCACCGGTTTTAAACTCGATGGTGAGGTTGCGGATATCAAGAAGCGGCATTATTGTACCCCCGCATTAATTGCGCGGCGAATACCGTCGCCCAGCAGGTTAATCAGCAACACGCTGACCATAATGGCCGCACCCGGTAACATAACTGTCCACGGGGCGACGTAGATAAGCTCCAGCGCATCGCCCAGCATCGCACCCCATTCCGGTGACGGCAGTTGGGCACCCAAATCGAGGAAACCCAGCGCAGCGATATCCAGTATCGCCATCGACAGGGCGCGGGTGATCTCGGTGACCAGCCCGGCTGCGATATTCGGCAGGACGGCAAACCAGAGAATATTCAGCGTGGTGGCACCGTCCAGACGGGCAGCAACAACATACTCTTTCTCCAGTTCGTCATGCACCATGCTGTACACAGAGCGAACGATACGGGGCAGGATAGCCAGCCACACGGCAAACATGGCATGCGTCAGGTGCGGCCCGGCAAAGGCCACTACAATGATCGCCAGCAGCAGCGATGGGATAGAGAGCAGGGTGTCCAGAATGTGATTCAGCACCGCCGAGCGCAGACCGTGGGTGGAGCCAGCAAAAATGCCCAGCGCGAGACCGCAAACTGTGGCGGCAAGCGTCACCACAAACGCACCACCCACCGTTGGGGCGGCACCGCTCAGCAGGCGGCTCAGCACATCACGGCCCAGATCGTCGGTGCCCAGGAAGAAGGAAACTTCCCCATAGCGCGACCACGACGGGGGCAACAATTGATAGCCGAGGAACTGCTGGTCGATACCGTATGGCGCAAACCACGATCCAAATACGCACAGCAAGACCAAGCCGGCACAGCCGTACAGGCCGATCATTGCCGTGGTGTCACCATAGAATTTACGCCACACGGTACGTAGCGCACCGGGCGTGCGCTTTTCACTGTATACGCTATCGTAAGGCATACCATTCCTTATGCTTCAACGGGTTGGCCATTGCACCCAAAATATCGGAAATCACGTTAACAATAATCACCAGCGAACCAATCACCATGACGCCTGCTGAAATGGCGGCGTAATCCTGCTGACGAATGGCGTTAATCAGCCACCGGCCCAGACCTGGCCAGCTAAAGACCATCTCGGTGATCATCGCCAGGGTCAGCATGGTCGAAAACTGCAGCCCAAGGCGCGGAATAACCGGCGGGAGCGCGTTATGCAGTACGTGACGACGCAAGATAGTCAGGCGTGAAAGCCCGCGCGTGGCCGCAGCTTTAACGTAGTTCTGATCAAACACTTCCATGGTGCTCAGGCGCATCAGGCGGATCACTTCGGTTGTTGGCGCCACCGCAAGCGTTAGCACCGGCAACACCATATGACGCAGGGCGCTGACGATCATTTCGTGACGCCAGACGGAGTCAGAGAGCCATGCATCAATAATGGCGAAACCGGTCACCGATTTAACTGTGTAGAGGAGGTCAAAGCGGCCTGAAACCGGCAGCCAGCCCATTGTCAGAGAGAAGAACAGCGTCAGCAACAGCGCCAGCCAGAAAACCGGGATAGAAAAGCCGAGCAGGGCGAGGGCGCTGATAAATTTATCCTGCCATTTATTGCGATAAATCCCCGCCAGCATGCCCACCGGAATGCCCACCATCAGGGCAAAGCCGAAGGCCAGAATGCAGAGCTCCATCGTGGCCGGGAACACGTCTTTCAACTGCTCAGAGATAAGCTGTCCGTTGATACTGGAGACGCCAAAATCCCAGTGCAACAGGCCGTTGAACCAGAACAGCCAGGCATCCCACAGCGACGATCCCTGAAGCGGGGCGTGCGGCGTAAAGTAGCTCAGGCTGAAGCCCACGAAGGTCAGTAAAAAGAGCGTCACCAGCAGTAACAGGAGTCGACGCAAGGTAAAAATGATCATGGTTTTTTCACCTCTTGTTCTTTTTCACGGTCGACCCCGGCGAAGGAGGCGTTGCCAAACGGGCTCAGTACCAGGCCTTTAATATCGTAACGATAGGCCTGCAGACGCAGGGAAGAGGCCAGCGGCAGCACAGGCAGTTCCTTGGCGAGGATCTTTTGCGCTTCATCATAGGCATCAATGCGTGACGAGAGCTGTTGTGACGCCAGCGCTTTTTGCAGAACGGCGTCAAACTCGCGGTTGCACCAGTGAGCGTAGTTGGTCTGTGAGTTTATTGCCGCGCAGCTTAACAACGGACGGAAGAAACTGTCCGGGTCGTTACTGTCAGTCGCCCAGCCCGTCAGCGTGAGGTCATGGTTCATATCCATCAGGCGCGCTTCCTGGAAACGCCCTTCAACCGGAACGATGATCACTTTTACACCGACCTGCGCCATATCAGCCTGCAGCAGCTCGGCGGTTTTCAGTGGGCTAGGGTTCCATGCCTGAGAGCTGGTCGGTACCCAGAGCTGCAGCGTCAGGTTTTCAGCGCCCAACGCTTTAAGCTGTTCGCGTGCTTTTGCCGGATTGTATTCCGTGATTTTGGCTTCACCGTCATACGCCCACGAGGCGCGCGGTAAAATAGAGGCGGCGGTTTCCGCGGTGCCGTAATAAATGGACTGCATCAAACGCTGGTTGTTAATGGCCAGCGCCAGTGCATGACGAACTGCCGGGTTATTCAGCGGCGGCTTATCGGTGTTAAAAGCGAGATAGGCAATGTTCATACCCGGGCGCAGCGTCAGGCGCAGGCGCGGATCGTCGCGTAAAATAGTGAGCTGGCTGGCGGCAGGCCAGGCCAGCACGTCACATTCGCCGGTCAGCAGCTTTGAGAGCCGCCCCGTACCGCCAGACCCGAGGTCGACCACTACCTGCGGCATCAGCGGCGTGCCGCGCCAGAAGTGTTCGTGGCGCTGCAGGCGAATATATTGCCCGGCGCGGTATTCGGCCAGCTGGAACGGACCGGTGCCGACCGGCTGGCGGTCAAGCAGCTCCTGACGATCCTGCTTGTTCAGCTTTGCCGCGTACTCAGCGGACATGACGGACGCATAGTGGGTCGCCAGATGCCAGAGGAAAGAGGCATCCGGGCGCGTCAGGGAAAATTCAACCGTCCGGTTATCCAGTTTGCGCACGCTTTTAACGGTGTCGGCAAACTGCAGGCTGTCGAAATAGGGGAAGTTCCCCCCGTTGACGTTATGCCAGGGGTGATGGCGGTTGAAGATACGCTGGAACGTAAAGACCACATCGTCTGCATTCAGCTTGCGCGTGGGGGTAAACCACGGCGTATGCTGAAACGCAACGTCATCACGCAGACGGAAACGGTAAGTTGCGCCGTTGTCCAGCACCTCCCAGCTTTCCGCCAGCTCCGGCACCAGACGGTAGGTGTACGGATCAACATCAAGCAGACGGTCGTAAAGCTGAGCGGCGAGAGTATCCACAATCAGGCCGCTGCCCGCTTTTTGTGGGTTGAAGGTATCAACCTGTCCGCTGACGCAGTAGACGAAGCCACTGTCACGAATATCAGGCTGCTCAGTTGGCTCGGGGGCAGCAAAGGCCTGGCTACTGAACAGACTGAGTGCAAAAAAGGACGATAAAACCAGACGCATAATTTTTAAGGTATGATATGTTAAGTGGCTATCTTACTAATATTAAACGAAATTATCCAGTGTCGTTTATCCCTGAGGGCATCCTGGGGGCAGTAGCGTTTGCAGTCGCTCATTCAGCATACCAACCTGATCGGCATTCATACCGACTCTCCACTTTGAATATACCTCATAAACCATCTTAGCATTTTCATGCCCTGTCTGACTCGCTATAAACGAAGGATTCGCCCCGACAGACCGTATGCGGTTAGGGAAGGTGCGAATAAGCAGGTCATTTCTTCCCAAGCTGACTCGCTGATTA
>NZ_JACASJ010000138.1:0-10300 GCF_013391025.1 Enterobacter sp. SECR19-1250
CTATCATCGTCAATCGTTAGTAATCGCAACAGGCGGCAGTGGCTTGACGCTTACATTTGAAATTCAAATACAGAAACAGGGAGTTCTGGTGCTGCGGGTACTATGTGGATACGGTGGGCAAGAACACGGCGAAAATACAAGACTACATAAAGCACCAGCTGGAAGAGGATAAAATGGGAGAACAGTTAGCGATCCCGTATCCGGGCAGCCCGTTTACGGGCCGTAAGTAATCCATAGATGCAAATGTCAGATTGCGATGCGCCTGTTAGGGCGCGGCTGGTAACAGAGCCTTACAGGCGCATTTGAAAAACCTCCGGCTATGCCGGAGAATACTTATTAAATGGAACTTTCACAAGCCCTCGGCATTATCAACTTTACCTCCCCTAAGCACGCCCGTAGCCTCTCGGACCTCATTCCCACTAAATTCATTCAGAAAGCGTTAACATTGACTGATACTGTCACACCCCGCAAACGTAAACTTCCTCTTGAATCCATGATTTGGCTGGTCAGTGGCATGTCCATTTTCTGCAATCGTCCCATGAGCGAGATCGTGAATCTGATGGATATCACTGACAGGACCGGTGAGCCTTTCACCGCCCGCAGCTCAGTCATTCAGCGCCGAAAAACGCTCGGGGAAGATGCTGTGCGGGAGCTGTTCGACATTACGCAGCGGCACTGGAACCAGCAGGCGGCCCATCCGAAATGGCACGGACTGAATCTGTTTGCTGTGGACGGTGTTGTCTGGCGTACGGCAGACACGCCGGAAAACAGCGCAGCCTTCAGCAGATCCGCCGGGCGAAATGGTACCGGAGGCTATCCGCAGGTCAGGATGGTTTGTCTGATGGAGCTGAGCTGTCATCTGATCAACGCCAGCGCCTTTGACAGTGAGAACATCAGCGAAATGCGACTTGCAGCACAGCTGCAGAGAGAACGCCGGATGAGAGTAGCACTTTATTCGATAAAGGATTTTACTCCCCGGGACTGCTTCATCACTGGCAGATGTCCGGAGAAAAACGGCACTGGCTGCTGCCACTGAAAAAAATACACACAATATGAAGTTGTGCGTAAGCTGGGACGTGGCGACGAGCTTTTTGAACTGAAAACCAGCCCACAGGCCCGGAAACAGTGGCCTGCACTCCCCGGGCGGTTCACCGCAAGACTGCTGACCCGAACGGTTGACGGAAAAGAAAAACAGGTTCTGACATCCCTGACAGACCAGAATCGCTACCCTGGCAATGATATCAGTGAGTTATATCGCCACAGGTGGGAAATTGAACTGGGTTATCGGGAAGCGAAGCAAGGAATGATGGACAATCGCTGGACGTTACGCAGTAAGTTGCCAGAACTGGTGCGACAGGAGTGTACTGCTGACTTACAACCTGGTGAGATACCAGATGGTAAGGATGGCGTTCGAACTGAAGGGCGATTATCTGCCTTACCAGCTGAGCTTTAGCGGCACAATAAGTGAAATAACCAGGCTGCTGATAACCTTGCCATGGGCCTCACCGGGTAAGATGCCGGGTGAGTTAAGAACGCTGTATGAGAAAGCGAAGTGGCTGGTATTACCGGGAAGAAGAGAGCGAAGTTACCCCCGGGAGGTAAAAGTTAAAGCCCAGAAATATCCGGCAAGAAAAAAAGCTGATCACCTTAAGTGACCAGCATTAGGAAATTCCCCGGTTTTTTTATTTATGCCGCTTACGAAGATTCTCAATCACCGCCGTCAAATCCAGCTCTTGATCCTGCAGCAGCACCAGCAGGTGATACATTAAATCAGACGCTTCGTTGGTCAGCTCTTCGCGGTCATGCACCGTCGCGGCCAGCGCGGTCTCAACGCCTTCTTCACCCACTTTCTGCGCAATACGCTTGGTGCCGCTTGCATACAGCTTCGCCGTATACGAGCTTGAAGGATCTGCCGTTTTACGCTCAGCCAGTAATTGTTCCAGTTGATACAGGAACAGCCACTGGTGGCTTGCCTCTCCGAAGCAACTGCTGGTGCCTTTATGGCAGGTCGGACCGATGGGGTTAGACAGAACCAGCAGAGTATCGTTGTCGCAATCCGGCGTAATGCTAACCACATTCAGGAAGTGGCCTGAGGTTTCCCCTTTGGTCCACAGGCGCTGTTTCGTGCGCGAGAAGAAGGTCACTTTGCCGCTGTCGACCGTTTTCGCCAGCGCCTCCTGGTTCATGTATCCCAGCATCAGCACTTCACCGGAAACGGCATGCTGGACAACCACGGGCAATAATCCGTCAGTTTTTTCCCAGTCCAGCTGCGCCTGTTGTTGCTCTGTTAACATACCCTGATCTCCACGCCCTGGTCGGCCAGGTACGTTTTTAACTCACCAATATTGATAATCTGTTTGTGGAACACGGAAGCCGCCAGCGTGCCGTCAACGTTCGCATCGCGGAAGGCTTCCAGGAAGTGTTCCATAGTGCCCGCGCCGCCGGAGGCGATCAGCGGTACGTGACAAACCGCACGCACTTTTTTCAGCTGTTCCAGATCGTAACCGTTACGCACGCCGTCCTGGTTCATCATGTTCAGCACAATTTCGCCCGCGCCACGTTTCTGCACTTCCTGAACCCAGTCCAGCGTCTCCCATTGGGTCACGCGGGTACGGCTTTCGTCGCCAGTATACTGGTTGACGTGATACTTGCCGGTGGCCGCGTCATACCAGGTGTCGATCCCGACAACAATACACTGCACGCCAAAGCGATCGGCCAGACGGGTGATCAGCTCCGGGTCGGCCAGCGCAGGGGAGTTGATCGAAATTTTGTCGGCACCAAAGGAGAGGATTTTCGCCGCATCTTCTGCAGACTTAATCCCGCCCGCCACGCAGAACGGAATATCAATCACTTCTGCGACGCGCGCGACCCAGCTTTTATCCACCACGCGGCCATCGCTGGAGGCGGTGATATCATAAAATACCAGTTCGTCTGCACCTTCATCGGCATAGCGTTTTGCCAGTGGGACGATGTCGCCGATGATCTCGTGGTTGCGGAACTGCACGCCTTTTACGACCTGGCCGTCACGTACGTCCAGGCAAGGGATTATCCGTTTTGCCAGCATTGAATTGCCTCCGTCACAGTAAATTTTCCTTCCAGCAGGGCCCGGCCCACAATCACACCCTTCACGCCGGTCCCGCGCAGCGCGGCGATGTCGTTAATATCACCTATGCCACCAGAGGACTGAAACGCCACCTGCGGATAGCGGGTGCAAACTTCTTGATATAAAGAAACGTTAGAGCCTGCCAGCGTGCCGTCGCGGGAGATATCGGTGCACAGCACGTGCTTCAGGCTAACGGGCAGATAAATATCCACCAGCTCCTCCAGGGTAACGCCAGAATTCTCCTGCCAGCCGCTGACCGCTACCTGCTTATTGCCCTGTTCATCGATACGGACATCCAGGGCCAGCACCAGCGAGTCGGCACCAAAGCGGCGGAACCAGCCTTTCACCGTGTCGGGGTCTTTGACCGCCGTCGAGCCGACCACCACGCGCGCCACGCCGGCGTCCAGCAGTGCCGCAACGTCATCTTCCGTGCGCACACCGCCACCAACCTGTACGGGGACATCCACGCCCGCCACCAGTTTTTTTAACAGTGGGATCTGGCGTTTTGCCGGATCTTTCGCGCCCGTTAAATCCACCAGGTGCAACACCTGTGCACCCTGAGCGGCATAATCCTGCAGGCGGGGCAGCGGATCGTTACCGTAGTCGCGCTGCTGGCCGTAATCACCCTGATGAAGACGAACAACCGTGCCGTCAATTAAGTCTAAAGCGGGAATAATCATCACATCTCCAGGAAGTTTTTCAGCAGCTGAGCGCCTGCGGCACCCGAACGTTCCGGGTGAAACTGCACGCCGAAGAAGTTATCTTTCTGCACTGCCGCGGTAAACGCCTCGCCATAATTGCACTGGGCGATGGTGTAAGGATTCACCGGCATGGCGTAGCTGTGCACGAAGTAGAAGTAAGCGCCATCCTCAATGCCGCGAAACAGTCTGTCACCCGCTTTCGCATAAACGCGGTTCCAGCCCATATGTGGCAGTGGTAAACCGTGATCGGCCATTTTTGGCACGTCTTCTTCAATAATACCCAGCAGTTCGACGCCGTTGCTCTCTTCACTACGACGGCCGAGCAGCTGCATACCCAGGCAAATCCCGAGCACTGGCTGGGTACAGGCTTTGATGAGATCGACCAGTTCACGCTCGTAGATCTGATCCATCGCCGCCTGCGCGGTGCCTACACCAGGCAGGAAGAGTTTGTCTGCGCGCAGCACGACGTCCGGGTCGCGGCTCACCACCGGCTCGTAGCCGTGGCGCGCAATGGCCGATTTCACGGAGTTCAGGTTGGCGCATCCGGTATCCAGAATCACCACATTCATTACAGCACTCCTTTTGATGAGGGCAGGGCGTCACCTTCCACACGAATTGCCTGGCGCAGGGTACGGCCAAAGGCCTTGAACAGGCTCTCCACTCGGTGGTGGTCGTTCTTGCCTTTGGTCTTAAGGTGCAGCGTCAGGCCCATGGTGTAGGACAATGAACGGAAGAAGTGCTCCACCATTTCGGTGCTGAGATCGCCCACGCGCTGGTAGGTGAAATCGGCTTTATATTCCAGGTGCGGTCGACCGGAGATATCCATCGCGCAGCGCGCCAGGCACTCATCCATTGGCAGAACAAACCCAAAACGGTTGATGCCACGTTTGTCGCCCAGGGCCAGCTTCAGCGCTTCGCCCAGCGCCAGACCGGTGTCTTCAACGGTGTGGTGATCGTCAATGTAGAGATCGCCTTTAACCGTAATCTCCATGCGGAAGCCGCCGTGGGTGGCAATCTGATCCAGCATGTGGTCGAAGAAACCCACCCCGGTGTGGATCTTGCTGCCGCCTTCGCGATCCAGCCACACCTTCACGTCAATCTGTGTCTCTTTGGTGTTGCGTTCTACGTGCGAGTAGCGGTCACGTTTGGTGAGCTGCTCGCCAATCTTTACCCAGTTGAGATCGTCGCGGTTGTAGCGCAGCCCGGTGATGCCCATATTTTCGGCAAGCGTAATGTCGGTGGCGCGATCGCCAATAACGTAGCTGTTAGCTTTATCCAGGACATCTTCCAGCAGATAGCGTTCTACCAGTTTCACCTTCGGCTTGCGGCAGTCGCACGCATCGGCAGGCAGGTGTGGGCAAATCAGCACCTCATCAAATACCACCCCCTGAGAGGTGAGTACCTGCATCATCAGATTATGCGGGCCGTCAAAGTCGGCCTGCGGGAAGCTGTCGGTACCCAGACCGTCCTGGTTGGTGATCATCACCAGCTTATATCCGGCTTTCTGCAGTTTTAGCAGCACCGGGATCACGTCTGGTTCAAAAGCCAGTTTGTCGAAACGATCGACCTGAAAATCGGTTGGTGGCTCCGAAATGAGGGTGCCGTCTCGGTCGATAAAGAGGATCTTCTGGCTCATACTTTCTCCGCTTTCAGTGCGTCAATCACGCGCTGGCTCTCTGCACGGGTACCTACGGTAATACGCAGGCAGCCGCTCAGAGAAGGTTGTTTATTTTGATCACGTAAGATAATGCCCTGATCCCATAAAGATTTAAATACGGCACTGGAGGCGGTAAAGCGAACCAGGAGGTAGTTGGTTTCAGAGTCAAACACCTGCTCTACGCAAGGGATCGCTTTCAGGGCGGTCACCAGGTACTGTCGTTCTTCCAGGATTTGCGCCACACGCTCACGCATTGCATTGATCCCTTGCGGGGTCAGGGCCTGAGCGGCAATGTCAGCCACGGGAGTAGAAAGCGGATACGGGGCGATCACTTTCAGCAGCAGATCAATCACCGCTTTATTGGCCAGCGTAAACCCGCAGCGCAGACCTGCAAGCGCAAAGGCTTTCGACAGCGTACGCAGCACTACCAGGTGTGGGTACTCTTCCAGCCAGCCGGCCAGCGTCGCCTGAGGACAAAACTCAATATAGGCTTCGTCGGCGACCACCAGTGCTTTGCCGCGGGTCATTTCCAGCAGGGTACGGATATCCTGAGGGTTGATAATCTGCCCGGTCGGGTTGTTGGGGCTACAGACAAAGACCACCTTCACGCCGTCCAGATTGTCGGCAATTCCCTGCAGGTCCAGCTGCCAGTTCTCCAGGGAGAGCACGTTACGGCACGCCACGCCAAAGGTTTCCGCGCTGACGCTGTACATGCCGTAGGTAGGCTGGCAATACATCACCGCATCTTTACCCGGCTCGCAGAACGCGCGGATCAACAGCTCAATGCCTTCATCCGCACCGCGGCTGACCAGCACCTGCTCCGGCTTCACGCCTGCATATTGCGCATAGTTTTCAATGACTGCTTTTGGCTGACACTCCGGATAACGGTTCAGCGTCTGCTGTGACAGCTCAAATTGTACCGCTGTCGGGAATTCGTTGGCGTTCAGCCAGACATCACCGTTGCCGCCCAGGCGACGAGCAGACTGATAAGGCGTCAGTCGACGGACATTTTCCCGCGCTAATTCTTCAATGTTCATGCTTGCTCCTTCAGGGCTGCAACGCGCAGCGTAACGGCGTTTTTGTGGGCGGTCAGGCGCTCGGCGGCGGCCAGCGTCTCGATGGTGGACGCCAGCGAGGCAAACCCTTCACGGGAGAGTTCCTGCACGGTCATGCGTTTCTGGAAATCGGCCAGGCCCAGGCTGGAACAGGTAGAGGTGTAACCATACGTCGGCAGAACGTGGTTGGTGCCGGAGGCGTAATCGCCAGCGGATTCCGGGGACCAGTCGCCGAGGAAAACCGAACCTGCGCTGGTGATGCTGTCGACCAGGTCGCGCGCGTTGCGGGTCTGAATAATCAGGTGCTCCGGGCCGTACTGGTTGGAGATAGCGATGCACTGGTCAAGGTCGCGCGCCACAATCAGGCGGCTGGCGGATAACGCCTGGCGTGCCGTGTCGGCGCGGGGTAAATCGGCAAGCTGACGCTCTACGGCTTCACCCACGCGTTTGGCCATATCGGCATCAGGCGTCAGTAAAATCACCTGAGAATCCGGGCCGTGTTCCGCCTGGGATAACAGGTCAGACGCCACAAAATCCGGCGTGGCGCCGCTGTCGGCAATCACCAGCACTTCAGACGGACCCGCTGGCATATCAATGGCCGCGCCATCAAGGCGCTGGCTGACCTGGCGCTTGGCTTCGGTGACAAAGGCGTTGCCCGGACCAAAAATTTTGTCGACCTTCGGGATAGACTCAGTGCCAAACGCGAGGGCAGAAATCGCCTGCGCGCCGCCGACTTTAAACACTTCCTGCACGCCGCAGAGTTTTGCAGCATAGAGAATTTCATCGGCAATCGGCGGTGGGGAGCAGAGCACCACTTTCTGGCAACCTGCAATACGCGCCGGGGTGGCCAACATTAATACGGTTGAGAACAGCGGGGCGGAGCCGCCAGGGATGTAGAGACCCACCGAGGCGACGGGACGGGTCACCTGCTGGCATCGCACGCCCGGCAGCGTTTCCACATCAACGGTCTGCAATTTCTGCGCGACGTGGAAGGTCTCGATGTTTTTCACCGCGACGGCCATCGCCTGTTTGATCTCGTCCCCAAGACGGCTTTCCGCCTCGGCGATCTCCTGCCCGGTTACCTTTAACGCACCGACTTCCGTTTTATCAAACTTCGCGCTGTATTCCCGCAGCGCTTTATCGCCACGGGTTTTGACGTTATTCAGGATCTCCGTCACGGTACGGGTGATGCTTTCGGAGGCGCTGATGGCCGGGCGCATTAACAGCTCGCGCTGCTGTTCGTCAGTACACTCATTCCAGGTGATGATCGTGTTAAAGCTCATGGCAATTACTCCATCATCTTCTCAATTGGCAGCACCAGAATGGAGCTTGCGCCCAGTGCCTTCAGTTTTTCCATGGTTTCCCAGAACAGCGTTTCGCTACTGACCATGTGCATCGCCACACGCTGCTGATCGCCCGCCAGTGGCAGAATGGTAGGGCGCTCAGCACCTGGCAGCAGGGCGATCACTTCGTCCAGACGTTCGGTTGGTGCATGCATCATGATGTATTTGGATTCACGGGCCTGAATCACACCCTGAATTCGGGTCAGCAGTTTGTCGATCAGCTGCTGCTTGGCGTCAGCCATTTCGCCGTCACGCTGGATCAGGCACGCTTTGGAGCGGTAGATCACTTCCACTTCGCGCAGGCCGTTCGCTTCCAGGGTGGCACCTGTGGAGACGAGGTCGCAAATGGCATCCGCCAGGCCCGCACGCGGTGCGACTTCAACAGAACCATTCAGCAGACAGGATTTAAACTGCACGCCTTTCTGATCCAGATAGCGTTTTAACAGGTGAGGGTAGGAGGTAGCGATGCGTTTGCCGTTCAGCGCGGCCGGGCCATCCCAGGCTTCATCAACCGGTGTTGCCAGTGACAGGCGGCAGCCGCCGAAGTCCAGGCGACGCAGGGTGAAGTAACGCGGATCTTCACCCTGAGCGCGACGGGTCAGAAGCTCTTCTTCCAGTACGTTTTCACCGATGATGCCAAGGTCAACGACACCGTCCATCACCAGGCCCGGGATATCGTCATCACGCACGCGCAGAATGTCGATGGGCATGTTTTCAGCCAGGGCAATCAGGCGCTGGGTGTGCAGGTTGATTTTAATCCCGCAGCGGGCCAGCAGTTCGCGTGAATCATCACTTAAACGGCCTGATTTTTGAATAGCTATGCGTAAACGTGAGTTATCTAACATTCTGTGTTCCTCGTTAACCTGTTTTAATCTGTCTGAATTTGGTCCAAAAAAAAGCCCCCGGAAGAAGATCTTCCGGGGGCTTTTTCATGCGTTCATGCACCACTGGAAGATCCAAACGTCTTCCAGCACACATCGCCTGAAAGACTAGTCAGGATGATGGTGGTGATGGTGGTGTTTAAATTGAACGCGTGTCATATAAATTCTCGATGAATGCTTATTCATTTGATGTCTTTTAACCTAAACCAGTTGTGTGACACATTGCAAGGGCTTTTTTTGATCATTAATTCATTTCATATTGATGCTATGAATTGTGTGTTCTGCTGCGCTGGCGTAGCCTTATGAGAGACGAGTGAGAGTCAGGAGAATTCACATGAAAAAGGTCGCGATTGTCGGTTTAGGATGGCTGGGAATGCCGCTGGCGATGTCATTAGCCGCGAAAGGCTGGCATGTGACCGGGAGCAAAACCACGGCGGATGGCGTGGAGGCGGCGCGCATGTGCGGTATTGATGGCGTCGAGCTGCGTCTTGAACCAGAACTGGTATGTGATACTGACGATCTGGACACGCTGATGAATGTGGATGCGCTGGTCATTACGCTTCCCGCGCGTCGCAGCGGCCCGGGCGAATCGTTCTACCTGCAGGCGATGCAGGAGATTGTCGACAGCGCGCTGGCACACGATGTGCCGCGTATTATTTTTACCAGCTCTACCTCGGTCTACGGTGATGTTGAAGGTGTGGTGAAGGAGACTACCGAGCGCCGTCCTGTTACCGCGAGCGGAAAAGTGTTGAAAGAGCTGGAAGACTGGCTGCACAACCTGCCGGGAACGCAGGTTGATATCCTGCGTCTGGCGGGGCTGGTTGGCCCAGGACGACACCCGGGACGCTTTTTTGCCGGTAAGTCTGCCCCCGATGGGCAACACGTGGTGAATCTGGTGCATTTAGACGATGTTGTCGGGGCTATTGAGCTCCTCTTACAGGCTCCAAAGGGCGGGCACATCTATAATATATGTGCACCCTCTCATCCTGCGCGAAGCACATTTTACCCGCTGATGGCGCGTCAGTTGGGCCTGGCGCCACCCGTTTTTGGTGAGACAAGGGACGAAAGCAAAGGCAAAATTGTTGATGGCAACCGCATTTGTCATGAACTGGGTTTTGAGTATCAGTATCCCGATCCGCTGGTGATGCCCATGGCATAAGTCCTCCGGCGGAATCTATCGCACACCGGAAGGGGGCGAACATGAAACCGCTGCTGGATGTTCTCATTATTCTGGATGCACTGGAAAAAGAAGGCAGCTTTGCGGCTGCCTCAGCGAAGCTCTACAAAACCCCTTCAGCGCTGAGCTACACGGTTCATAAACTGGAAAGCGATCTGAATATCCAGATCCTCGATCGCTCTGGCCACCGGGCCCGCTTTACCCGCACCGGACAAATGCTGCTGGAAAAAGGGCGTGAAGTGCTGCACACCGTCCGCGAACTGGAAAAACAGGCCATCAAACTTCATCAGGGCTGGGAAAATGAACTGGTGATTGGCGTTGACGATACTTAATGAGATGGTCACTCCCTCCTTCCCGGTACTATGCTGAGGACAGGCTTTCAT
>NZ_JACASJ010000139.1:0-10115 GCF_013391025.1 Enterobacter sp. SECR19-1250
CTCCGCAACCACATGTTTTCACATGGTTGTTGCGTTGACCAATTGAATCTACAGCGGTATTCTTTTTTTCGTGGCCTTGCTGCCATGGTCAACCCTCAATTATTAACTGACGTACCGCCTGATTAACAATTGAGTCAACTCCCCACTTTTCGGTTTCATAGACAAAAACTGAACCATCTACAATCCTTCCCATGAGTAATCCGTTTTCGACCCAACGTTTAATTGTACGGTTGTCAGGAATGGAGTCTTTGGTAAATTCGCGCTTACTCCAGAGACTCGCTTTCATTAGCTTTGCCATGGTTTCCTTCTCCATAAAGCCCGGCTGCACCCGGGCTGAGTGGTTTACTCGTTGGTGCTGGTGGCAGGGATAATTTTCTGCCAAATTGCTGACACATATTTTGCCTGATGGCGCGCATCAGCCAGGGCGTTGTGAACATCGCCAATGAATGGCATGTCACGCTTCGGATCGAAACCAACACTGCGACCGAGGGTAACAATCGTGCGTACATCATGATCGTTCCAAAATTCCCACGGGCAAATGCGTCCGGCGCGTTCGTAAGCTCCGCGCAGAATCACATTGTCAAAGGTGGCCCCGTTACCCCAGACCTTCATGTATTTGAGATTATATGCATGCCGGTGAATGAAATGGCTAAGTTCCGACAGTGCATCAGTGATAGGCATCGCATCATCAACGCAAATAGCTGAGCGCGCTTCAGGGATTTGTTTTAGCCACCAAAGAATTGTATCTCCATCCGGTACCGCGCCTTGAGCCATTGCGCTTTCAAGCGAGACGGCCGTGTAAAATTCTTGGCCAAGTTCACCTGTTTGGGGGTTAAAAAAGACGGCACCAATTGAGACGATCGGCGCGTTTGGCTTTTTCCCCATTGATTCGAGGTCAATCATTAAGTCGTTCAACTGCTTTCTCCATTGCTAATTCTGCGATTAAAGCCGAGGGGACAACCACCGGCATTGGTACTCTGACTATTTGGGCTCGTACTCTATCGATTTCCCCTGCCAGCTCCAGCAGGCGGGAGCGGCAATCCTCTGCCTCTTCTCGCCACCAGGCCAGGTCGGCCTTAAGGCGGCGCAGGCGCCGCTGTTTGAGTTTGCTCACCATGGCAGCCACCCCATCCCCTGAAGTGCGCTGATGACCAGCAGCACGAACATAACTGCGTCGAATGGGTTAGGCATTGGCCACCTCCGGAGGAGGGAAGCTTGGAAGACCGTCATATACCTGATCAAGATGGCCACGCACCTGCATGCGGCGAAGAGCGCTGTACATGTAATCGCATTCTGCCTGCTTATTGGCGGCGAAAGGCTTGGATGATTTATTGCACCACATAGCATTGCCTGGCCATCCGTGAACTTTATAGACACGGCCATTTTTTACATGGAGCAAGCCCCATCCGGTAGGAAGTTCATGCACCTCAATAAACCCAGGCTCAGCCATAAAGAAGCGCCAGTCACCCATCCCTTCGCTCGGCATTCTGCGAAATGGTTTCTTGCGGTCAGCCAGGAAGTCAGCGCGGGAGCATTTCACCTCTATCAGGCATGAGGCCAGATTCCTGAACCCCAGCGCATCTGGCTGCTCACCCGTAGACACGGCAGCAACAAAGCGATCATGAAACGCTACTTTGAATCCGTTGTTCTGGAGGAATTTGCAAGCCAGCACGCAGAGCTCACTGTGAGTTAAGGCCATCACTTCACCTCCTGCTGCGGTGCTGCTGGCAGAGGCATCCAGTGGGTCACTCCATAACCATCCTCAAGCGGGAACACATTCACGGTCGCATTACCTCGCCTGAATGTTGAGCCGGTAAACTGGGCATCGTGGATGCTTGGTGGAACAGTATCAGAATTGAAATTTATGAAAATAAGCACCCTATCATTCTTAGTCGGCATCCGATCACTGCACGGAATCCACCCCTGTACAGGCTCAGCACCCTGAAGAATGGCGGCGCGGCAGGCGTTCCATCCGACAGCTTTTCCGTGTTCAAACGCGCTGTCAAAGTCATCATCCATTTCCATCGCATCAGGTACAGATACCGGCGCTGGCGGGGCGGTGTAAAACTTCGTGCCAAGCGGCAACCGTTTCATCTTGCTAGCTCCCTTAATAATTCGGTGAGTTGATGCTCCACCGAGGTCTACCGTGCCGTCCATAACCAGTCCATCACGCTGCTCGGAAACCTCACCCACAGGCTCCGCTTCGAGCGATGCCAGCGCGATACGCGCATTATTAATCAGGAGGCTATCAGCAGGAGATAAAACAACATGAGCGTTACCATCCGCATCAATTTCAGAATTCGTAATTTTTCTGAACAGCTTTGCCAGTTCTCTGGTAATAGTGCTCATGGGCGAATCTCCGTCCTGCCACCAAGTAAGCGGATTGCGACTCGTTCCCGGAAGGTAAGCGGTCGATGGTGTCCGCGGGCATTAACAATTTCAGGCTTTCCATTAGGCGGATAATTGACCCTGACCGATTGACCATCTAGCGCGTGAGAAGCCTCGAGTAGTGCTGACTTTAAGTGCGCAGGGCACTCTTTCTGCACCCGCTCGCCGTCTGAAATGACACCTGCAATCCCCTGAAGCATGCTGGCTAAATTGCTGAGATAATTTTTCACATTCACTCTCCTTTACCGGTGCCATAGGCAGATAAGCACTCTTCAAATCCAGCCTGATTATCCGTTTGACCAAAACTGAAGCCATTCTGAAGACCATGACGAAATGCGCTATCTTGCAATTTATCTGCGCTATCGAGCTTCGCTTCCAGTTCAGCGATTCGCTTCTCTGCGGCTTCCAGCTCATCCAACAGCGCCAGCACAGCATCCGGCGTGTCCGCCTCTTTGAATTCCAGCCGGGCTATCGTCGCTTTGGTATAGCGTGAAATGTTTCCCAACTCTTTTGCTTTCTGCGCCGCCTCACGCAGTGCCTGATAGTCAATCTTGCTCACTGGCTGCCTCCTTTGCGAAGCTGGGCAGCAAAGTCAACTAACCACTCAGTCATTTCAACCTTCCCTACCAGGTCTGAACCAGGGTGCATACAGCAATCACTCTGCGCCGCTTTGAAATCCTTACACTCATATTCTTGGGCCACCAGATTTTTTGCAGCTTCTATAGCAGCATCCACCCCCTGCGCCCGTACTTCAGCCAGGAAAGCGTCGGTGGCTGGGGTTTTGATTTTCTTCGCTGCGGCCTCAATTTTTTCTTTCGTTTCGCTACCAATTTCGCTTGAGCCCAGCTTTCCGATGAAGCCAACGATTTGGTCAGGGAACTGCTTCAGCCATGCATTCTCGGTAGCTAATTCAGCAATCTGCTTCTCAGCGTTTGACAGTTGAAGGAGGAGTTCTTCAACTAACGTCACACGCATCACTACCTTCTGGCAGTCGTTGCGTTTAGCTCTGGCGATTGTGCCGCGCAGAGTCGCGTATTTGTTGGTGGTCATTGGACGGACTCCTGACGAAGATGGTTAATTTCGGCGTCAAGGCTCATTCGCTGGTCCATCGATTCCGTCAAGGCGGCAAATGTAACGTCCAGGCGAGTGGCTACCTCACGCATCAGAGAGGCTTCTGCTGGTGGCAGTTTCCCCGCCGCAGCATGGGCTGCGGCTACCAGTTCTTTTATCTTCATGCGAGGCATGCGCGTAATTCCGTAAGCTCATTGAAACGGTTAATGAACAAGCCATATGCCTGGCCTGGGCGAAGAGGAACGATCTGGATAATGTCGCTGGCCGGAATACCTTCGAGGCAAGGCCAGAGTGAGCCGTCGTCGATATCCAGATCGCGGCGTTCCGTGGCAAGCATCACCAGATCGGCGTATTTCACTACCGCTGACATATCAGGGGTGATGCTGAATTTGGCCCGGATCAGCTGTTCTACCCGCTCTTCAATGCGACGGTAATCTGGAAGCAATGCTTTCAGTGGGGCAGGGATGTCCTGGCAATAGGCTTCAGCTGCGTCATGCATCAGGGCTTCAAAGGCAAACTCTGGCGGCACAATTTGGCTGCACAGTACCGAGTGCTGGGCCACGCTGTAAAATTCCGGCAGATGACCACTGAAGCGGCAGATTTGGGAAAGTGCGGTCGCAATATCCTCGATCTCTACGTCGTCAGTGGTTGAATTGAGGTAATCGAATTTCTTACCTGAAAGTGTCTGGATATAACTCATCGTATTTTCTTCTCCATATTTGGCAGCTGCACCTGCGCCATTTTTTGGTTGTACGAATCCCTCGCCATTGGCGATTAATAAAGGGAATTACGCTTCAATAAATCCCCGCGGCGCCGGGGATTTAATGCAGAGAAATTACGCTTTAAAGTTACCGATAAAGGTTTCAACCGGCTTGTCGGTGAACTTCTCGATCAGCAGGTCACGGAACTCGTTGGCGATAGCTTCTTCCTGGGCTTCCAGTTGAACGATGCGGAGTACAAACACCGGTTCCCCGCTTTTAAGCAGGCTGTTACGCAGGCTAAAGCGGCGTTCTCCCAGGCCTTCATATGGCACGCATTTGAACTCGAAGGCGACAGGCATCACGTCTTTACTGCTGGCTTCAACGCTCTGCATCAGGGACTTTCTGCCGCCAAAATCTTCGTCTTCATGAGCTGCTTCCGAGACTTGTTTGATATTGACGCGACGAACGGCACCAGCTGCCTGCGCGATGGACAACACATTCCCGTCGGCATCAAATGCGCTCAGGAAGTCGGCCCAGTCCTCCAGCCATTCAGCAATTTCCTTCTGGCCCAGTCGATCGCCATTTACCTGAAGTAGGGCTCGGAATGGCGCTGTCTTTTTGAGGGTGATAGATGCGACGTTATCAGCATGGCCAGGGTTAGCCAGAGTACCGATATTGAACACGGAGCGTGCGGTCATGTTATCAGCATCGATAAAGCATCGCGCCGGTTCAGCTTCGTTGGCATAGCCAGCTGCATAACGAACAAAGTCAGGAATGCTGGTTGTGGTCATGGCACCGCGGAAACGAAAACGCTCCAGATCGAAACGCTCAAGGCTCTCTACGTTTACGCCATCAGGGAGCAGGGCAGTAGGGCATGCTGTTTCTTTAACTGCAGTAAGGTGATAACCGGAAAGAACAAGGTCTTTCACCTGCTGCAGGGCATTGCCGTCTAAAATCTGGGACATAAAATTTCCTTAATATGTGGTCAAAGGGATGTCAGTGATTTGTCTGCTGCGGATCACTGTGCCGCTTTAAGCTTTCCGTCAACGCCGCCGTTGATCCCGAACAGCTGCCCCTGATCTTCCTGCAGGATGGTCAGCTTGCCGCCTTTGTTAACCCACATTGGTGTTTCGGTGGTGTCTTCTTCGGAGGCTTTACCGCGCGGGGTGGGGGTGACGTAGTTCAGCTTGTGCTTGATCTTGAAGCGCTTCTCTTCGACGGAGTTACCCATACGCTCAATATCAAAGGTGAGGACTACTTTGCCTTTGGTACCGTTGTTCAGAACGCCAAGCGCGGTAGTGTTTAAAGCTGCCGCGATCTTGTTCATGAACACGCCGGCATCCAGTTCGCCCAGGAAATCGGGCACTACGGTCATGCGGTCATTACTCATGGTTTAACCCTCTGTGAGGCGGCTGCCACCGCCAGTGGAACTTCTCCATACACAACAGAAAAGGGCACCTGCGCTTCGGCTATGGGTAGGAGGTCCATTTCCATAGCGCCCGGGTGGATTGGGGAATGAGCCCGTCGCCCGGTGATGCCCTTGTCTCTTGTGTAAAAAAGGTGCCCACCGATGTGATGGGCAAAGACTACACACAGCAATGATGTTGTTGTGGCGGTGGTGCCTCCACCTGCCGGACCGGCCAGAACCGACGACGCTACACCTTAAGAAACGTATTCATTTCAAAGTTGAAATAAACTTATTGGCCTCGTCACGTGCGCAGAGCCGCATTACCACAACTGGAAGCGCACTCCGCCAGGTAACAAACCGATCCCCATCAGTGAAAAGAGGAATGCGCTTTCATGTTGTGTTGCGATTCATCAGCCCCGGTCCGTCGGCGCCACCTCGCCGGGGCTGATGTAAAGGGCAGTTACGCTGCCAGACGGCTTATTGGTCTGTGAGGTATTTCAAGTCCTGCATCGCGGGGTTTGCTCTCCGCCCCAGGTTCTCCCCGCTATTCTTTAGCGCGCAACCTGAGAAAACCGCCTTCAAGTCTTTCGGCTTTCGCCATGTTCAATAGTGCTGTGACGCCAGGTGCTTATCTTCTGGTTGCCTCAAAGGGCTGCAATTCATCACAACTGGAAGCGCACTCCGCCTGTTTACTTACCTGTCATCCACAACCGATAGTTGATGGAGTGCGCTTTCACGTTGTGCCCTTAAAAAGCTGGCTGTCACCCTCAGGGGAAAGTGAACAGCCAGAACAGGGATCACTTCATATTGCTTTGGCCTGCTTTTAACCACATCAGGCGCGGTGGTTTGGTGTCGACAGAAAAAAATCTAACTTAACTTAGTTTATTGGTCAAGCGAAAACATCAAACTAAACTTAGCTTGATGCTTAGAGGAAGAGCGGAAGGGGATTAGAGTTCGTACTGAACGCCTTTAACTACTCCAATAATGAGGCAGTTACCATTGATCGGGATGTTGGGGTAGCGAGGATTTAGTGGGACTAAAAATTTTTGTGGGCCATCAATGACCAGTTTTTTAACAGTCGCTTCGTTAGTACCATCAATACGCGCAACAACAATCTTGCCATGAAGGGGTTCGGCATCTGGATCGACAATAACGGTTGCCCCTTCAGGAATTGTTGGGAGGCCATTTGGATTGGTCATTGAATCCCCTTTGACCTCTAAAGCGAACGAGCTATCCCCAATGCGTAGTGAGGTTTCAACCCATTTATCGACATCACTGAATAAATCAGCGGCCTTACATTCCGTAAACTGCCCAGCTTGAACCCAAGAAATCACGGGCACACGCCTCATTTTAGTTATGAGGGTCCCTTCAAATTCAGTGCCGTAAAGAATGTAATCTATTGATGTATTGAAGAATTTAGCCAGCTTAACCAGCGATTCTCCGTTTGGGATATTCACATCCTTTTCCCAATAACCCACTGCTACGTCACTCACTCCGCAGAACTTACCCAGTTCTTTTTGAGAGGTTTTTGTAACCCTGCGTAGGGCTTTAATGCGCTGACCAACCGTTTCCATGAAAGCACCAAATTTAAAAAAGACTAAGTAATCTTAGTTTTTATTGACCAAAGTTAGATTGGTTATTAATATCTAACCAAACTTAGCTAAGGAGGCTTCATGACAACCGACGAGATTGAACAACATTTCGGCAGCACTGAGAAAGTTGCCGAATTTTTTGGCATCACCAGTGAGGCCGTTTACCAGTGGCGTAATCGCCCCGGACGCTTAATCCCTAAAGGACGAGCTGCTGAAGCTGCGTATCGAACTGCTGGTGAACTGGAATTCAACCCAGAACGTTATGGCAAGAATACAGCGCCTAACGATCAGAAATAACCACAGAAGGGAGGACCTAGCCGTGGGTATAGAACCTGAATGGAAAGTAGATAAGCAGCCAGCCTGGCTGGTGGCCGCAATCAAAAAAACGATCACCGAGCTTCCTGGCGGGTATTCCGAAGCTGCTGAGTGGTTGGGTGTGACCGAGAACGCGCTGTTTAACCGGCTGCGTACCGATGGTGATCAGATCTTCCCGCTCGGTTGGGCGATGGTGCTTCAGCGTGCTGGTGGTTCAAACCACATAGCGAATGCTATTGCACGTCACTCGAACGGTGTGTTTGTGCCATTGGCTGATGTTGAAGATATTGAGAACGGCGATATCAACCAGCGTCTCATGGAGTCAGTTGAGTGGATCGGCAGGCATTCGCAATACGTTCGTAAAGCTACCGCTGACGGCGTTATTGATGCTCAGGAACGCGCCCAGATCGAAGAGAACAGCTATCAGGTGATGGCTAAGTGGCAGGAACATTTGACGCTGCTTTTCCGTGTGTTTTGTGCGCCGGAAAAAGGTGACGCCCGCGAGTGTGCAGCTCCGGGCGTCGTGGCAGACAAATCTTGTATGGAGAAGTAATCCGCATGACCAGTTTAACGGCTTTTAACCGTTTACCGCAACTCAGGATGATCCCGGTACCGGGCGCTCCGTTGTTTCGGTATGAACGCAGAATAGCAAACCGCTGGGTGCCATGTAACCACAGTCGGGCGGTCGCAATTGTGGGGGTTTACTACAGGAAGGCGAAACGCTTATGCGCGAAGTTAACCGAAGGTTCAAAGACCACAGAGGTATCCCCGTTCGGGTTATCCGGTGGGAGCCTGAAACGCGGCGTGTTATCTACCTGCGAGCAGGGTATGAGCACGAATGCTTCAGCCCGCTTGAGTTATTCAGGCAGAAATTCAGGGAGATAACGAACGAACATGAGCCAGATATTTGAAATCGTTCAATCGCTATCGGGACAACGGAACTGCATCACCATTCCGGTGCCTTACCTCGATTTTTTCTCAGGTGACCAGCAGGCGCATGCCTTAGGTGCTGTTCTAAACCAACTTGTGTTCTGGTCGGGTAAATCCGACTTGAATGATGGCTGGTTCTACAAAGAACACAGTGAGCTTGCCGCTGAGATTCGAGGGGTAAGTGAAGATCAGGTACAGCGCCTGGTAAACAAGATTTGCACTCGTTGGCTTCCTGACGTAGTTCAAAAGACCCAGCGCCAGGTAAATGGTACAAAAAAAACGCATTACCGCATTAACGGCGAAGCGCTAATTAACGTTTTATTCCCTGTAACACTGGATTCCGCAGAATCGCGGAACGGGAAATGCGAAGTCGCGGAACCTATTCCGCAAAATCACGGAACCGAAAACGCAGAACCGCAGAACCCTAACCGCGAAGTCGCGGAACCTATTCTCTATACAGATCATTACTCAGATCATCACAAACAGATCATTAACCCCTCTTGTCCGGTTGCGCCGCAACCAGACCCTGAAGTGTTGATCACTGATAACGCCATCCTGGTTTTAACTCATTTGAACCAGGTTAGCGGCTCCCGGTACCAGAAATCTAAAACCTCTTTGGAAAACATACGTGCGCGTCTGCGTGAAGGTTATACCGTCAGCGACTTGACGCTGGTGATTGACCTCAAGCATGAACACTGGAACGGCAACGATGCGCAGTATCAGTACATGCGGCCTGAAACTCTCTTTGGGCCGAAAAAATTTGAGGGTTATCTGCAAAGCGGGATCCGCTGGGATAAAAAAGGCCGTCCCCCGCGTGAAAGCTGGGGCGAGAAGAAACATGACCCGATGAAGTTCGGCCCGGTAGATACCAAAATTCCAGAGGGGTTCAGAGGATGATTGAAAGCAAATACTGCCGTGCGCTGGTTGAACTGCGTTCAAGACCAGCCCACGAGTTGAAAGAGGTCGGCGATCAATGGCGCACTCCGGATCTGTTGTTTTGGGGTATCAATGCGATGTTCGGCCCTCTGGTGTTGGACCTTTTTGCCGACGACAGCAACGCGAAGTGCCCAGCATGGTACACGGCTGAAGATAATGCCCTGACACAGGATTGGTCTGAGCGTCTGGCAGAACTCGGTGGTGCCGGGTTTGGCAACCCGCCTTACAGCCGCTCTCAGTATCACGACAAGCAGGCCATTACCGGAATGACCCACATCATTAACCACGCTATGGCAATGCGAGAAAAGGGGGGGCGGTACGTTTTTCTCATTAAGTCTGCGACGAGTGAGACGTGGTGGCCGGAAGAAGCAGATCACGTCACATTCATCCGTGGCCGAATTGGTTTCGATCTTCCTACATGGTTCGTGCCGAAAGACGAAAAGCAGCAGCCAACCAGCGCATTTTTTGCTGGCGCTATCGTGGTCTTCGACAAAACATGGCGGGGTGAACGTTTCAGTTACATCAACCGCACCGACCTGGAGGCCAAAGGCCGTGCTTCGATGTCGCTGGCCCAGTTTGCCGTGGGAAGAACGCAAACTGATGCGGCGCCGGAGCTGGACGCTGAGGTAGTGCCGGAGAAATCAGAGGCAGAACTGCCATTAACCCAAAAAGCCATTCTGGAAACCAGTGGTGTAGAAGCTTGGGCCTGTGTTGTCGCGGCGTTCGGCGAGAAAGATGAGTACACCTTCAGCGAGTCAAAGTTTGGTCATACCT
>NZ_JACASJ010000014.1:0-65301 GCF_013391025.1 Enterobacter sp. SECR19-1250
GCGCGCTGATTTTCTTACGCCGCAGTTCATCGTGACAGAGCCGGGTGTCGTAAGCGCCGTCTGCCGATGCTGCCCTGATTTTTCTGTGAGTCTGCCGGATAAGACCCGGGAAGGCTTCTGAGTCCGTCACATTGTTCAGCGACAGGTCTGCACAGATGATTTCATGTGTTTTGCTGTCAACTGCCAGATGCAACTTTCGCCATATACGACGGCGTTCTTTGCCGTGTTTTTTGACTTTCCATTCGCCTTCACCAAAGACCTTCAGCCCGGTGGAATCAATCACCAGATGCGCGATTTCACCCCGGGTGAACGTTTTGAAACTGACATTAACCGACTTTGCGCGCTTGCTGACACTGGTGTAATCCGGGCAGCGCAACGGAACATTCATCAGTGTAAAAATGGAATCAATAAAACCCTGTGCAGCCCGCAGGGTCAACCTGAACACGCGTTTAATGACCAGAACGGTGGTGATGGCGAGATCAGAATAGCGCTGAGGTCTTCCCCGTGATGAAGGCGTTGCCGACTCATACCAGGCCTGAATAGCTTCATCATCCAGCCAGAAAGTTATGGAGCCACGGTTGATGAGGGCTTTATTGTAGGTGGGCCAGTTGGTGATTTTGAACTTTTGCTTTGCCACGGAACGGTCTGCGTTGTCGGGAAGATGCGTGATCTGATCCTTCAACTCAGCAAAAGTTCGATTTATTCAACAAAGTCCCAGAATGCTTAATGTCATGTTGTCGTGGCTGGACAATCGCTATCGACAAGAAAACCCATCAGAAATACGTTCTCTCCCCGCACATAGAGATTGCCGCCATTGCCAAAAAGAACCTTATCCTGCAGAGAAAGGGTAAGAACAGCTACTCCAGAGTGAAGTTAAACGAAAAAGGGGACTGTCCTTTTATCGATGAAAACAAGCTCTGCATGGTTCATCGCGATTTAGGTGAAGAGGCGCTCTCGCATACCTGCAGCACTTACCCCCGGAGTTCAACTCGCTACCAGGATGAGACACGGCACACGATGACGCTCTCCTGCCCGGAGGTGGTGCGGCGGGTGCTGTTTGACCCGGATGCGATGCTGCTTCAGGAGCAGGATGAGCTGGTGGCGGGCTATAAAACCAATTTGATTGGGCAGCGCCAGTCTGTCTCGCAGACTCAACAGGTGATCCATCTTTTCGCCTGGAATTTAATCCAGTCGCCATCCCGTAATATAGAAGAAAATTTGATGGCGCTGGCGCAGTTTATTCTTTGTCTCCAGCACGTTAACGTCGATCTGCATAATAAATTTGCTGAAGTGGAAAATTTCTACGAAGCGCTTCTCAATGAGTTGCAAAGCGGAAAATCGCTGATGGATTCCGGTCATCTGGCGAAGTCAAACGCGATGAAATATCTGGCGTTGTCCGTAATGGGCACAAATGTGGCGAAGGATTCAGCCCGGGACGGTTTTATTCTTGAAGGGCATCAGCAAATTGCCGCATACCTGGATGTTGCCGGTATTAGCGACGCGGCGGAACTGGAGACAAAATTCGACGCGATTAATCAGCAGTGGCACAAATTATGTGAGGATTCCTGTTTGTCAGAACCTTACGTGTTACGCAATTACCTGCTGTACAAACTCTACAGCAGCTATTTCCCCGGCAAAAACATGGCGACGATGATGCGTCAGTTTTATCGTATCGTGCTGGACTTTTTCTATATCAAATTCATCCTCAGCGTGAGATCGATGCAGGGCGAACTCGACCAACAGGTGGTAATGAAAACCATCGCCAGCCTCTCCGAAAAGGCCATGCACAATACCACCATTGATGCCCGCATGGACGCTGCGATTGATAAAATCAATGGCGGCGATGTTTTATCCTGCCTGCTGTTGATTGGATAAACGCCCGTAACGTAGGCCGGGTAAGCGCAGCGCCACCCGGCATTTTCTCAGACATTCACCGCACTGATCAGCCGAGACTTCATGGACTGGTACGCCGATGCCGCAAAGTCCTCAGCCCAGCGTTGATCCTCAATGGCGTCCAGCTGTACCGCACAATACTTCGTTTCCGGCGTTTTAGAGATGGGATCGAGATTATCCTGCGTCAGTTCGTTGCAGGCACCAATCCACCACTGATAGGTCATATATACAGCCCCGGGGTTGATGCGTTCGCTGAGGCTGGCGCGGGTAATCACTTTACCGCGGCGCGAACGCACCCAGACCAGTTGCCCGTCAGTGATACCGCGTTGTTCCGCATCCGCCGGGTTCAATTGCACCCGACTCGGTTCGTCGGCCAGGCTTTGCAGCGCGGCGCAGTTCCCGGTCATGGAACGACAGGAGTAATGTCCCACTTCGCGCACCGTGCAGAGCACCAGAGGATAGTCTTCGTCAGGTGTTTCAGCGGGCGCTCGCCAGGGCGCGGCAAACAGTTGCCCTTTGCCGGTTGGCGTGTCGAAGTGATTATCTTTGTACAGGTACGGTGTGCCGGGGTGATCGAGCGTTGGGCATGGCCACTGGACATGGCCCATTTCGCCCATTTTTGCGTATGTTACGCCGTAGAACAGCGGACACAGCGCGCGCATCTCATCCCAGATCTGCTGGTTTGAGGTGTAGTGCATCGGATAGCCCATTTCTGTCGCCAGCAGGCTGATGATCTCCCAGTCGCGTTTTACGTTGCCGCTGGCCTCAATGGCCTTGCCGAAACGCTGGAAGCCACGATCGGCACAGGTAAAGACGCCCCCGTGTTCGCCCCACGAGGTGGCGGGTAACAGAACATCCGCCACTTCCGCCGTTTTGGTCATGAAGATGTCCTGTACCACCACAAAGTCGAGCGCCTCAAAGCCGCTGCGCACCAGGCCCAGGTCGGCCTCGGTCTGCAGCGGGTCTTCCCCCATGATGTAATAGGCTTTGACTTTACCTTCCAGGGCGAGATGCGGCACCTCGGTAATACGCGTGCCGACGCGATCGTCCATTACCGTAACGTCAATTCCCCAGGCATCGGCGAACTTCTGCCTGACAGCCGGGTCCGTCACGTCCTGATAGCCGGGGAACATATTGGGCAATACGCCCATGTCACACGCTCCCTGCACGTTATTTTGTCCGCGAACGGGACCGACGCCGACGGCAGGGCGACCAAGATTACCGGTTAACAGCGCCAGACTCGAAAGCCCTTTTACCACATCTACGGCCTGACCAAACTGTGTGACGCCCATTCCCCACATCACGGTCGCGGAAGGGGCCGCTGCGAAAGTGCGCATCGCCTGGCGGACATCGTGGGCGGGTATGCCGGTCAGATGTTCGACCTTCTCTGGCGCGTACTCTTTCACCGTCTGCCGGTAGGCCTCAAGCCCCTCCGTGAAGCGTGCGACGTAGTTTTTGTCGTACAACTCCTCTTCCAGCAGCACATAGCCAAAGGCGTTAACCAGTGCCATATTGCTGCCGTTTTTCAGTTGCAGATGTTGGTCGGCAATGCGGGCTGTTTCAATCCGACGCGGATCGCAGACGATAATTTTCGCACCGTTCTCACGGGCTTTCAGCACGCGGCGGGCGACAATAGGATGGGAATCGGCGCAGTTGTATCCGAAAACCAGCAGGCATTTTGAGTGTTCAATGTCGTTAATGGAATTACTCATCGCGCCGTTGCCCAGCGTTTCCTGCAAACCCGCCACGGAAGGCCCGTGGCAGACGCGTGCGCAGCAGTCCACGTTGTTGGTATGGAGTACTGCACGGGCGAATTTCTGCATCACATAGTTGGTTTCATTGCCCGTCCCCCGGGAAGAGCCGGTGGTCATGATGGACCGCGGGCCGAACTGCGCTTTTATGTTTTTAAGCTTGTTGGCGGTATAACGAATGGCCTCGTCCCAGGTGACCGGGGTAAAGGGTTCGCCTTTGTGGTAGCGGATCATCGGTTGCGTCAGGCGAGGGGTGAGCAATCGGGTATCGTTAAGGAAGTCCCAGCCGTAAAAGCCTTTCAGGCACAAGGTGCCCTGATTGGTTACGCCGTCTGCGGCTTCGGCACGGATAATACGGTTATCTTCAACAACGAGGTTTAATTTACAGCCTGCACCACAGTAAGGGCAGACGCTGGCGATTTTTTTCATCAATAACAGACCTGTTAAGAAATGAAGCAAGATGACCGGAGAGCCCGATCCCGTAAAGAGGAGTAAGCAGGAAGTGTGCCATCTTTACGATGCGTGTTTTACAGGGTGTTATGAGGGGGGAGGGGTGTCATCGTCAGGCTGGTCGACAGTTATGACGATGACACGTTAGCTGATTTTAAAGGTCGTCCATTGTGTAACCCACAACAATTTCCAGCGTTTTACGAATGACGTCGGCCTGAACCACGTCATCCGTCGCTTCCAGCGTCTGGATCAGCCAGAGAATGATCGCTTTGTTGGTAAGGTGACCTTCCGTGGCCAGGACACAACGTACTGCAGTAGAAAAAATCGCGGATTCTTCAGCAAAACGATCGCCAGCGTGGCGGAAATACTCCGACAAAGCGCTGTCCAGAAAAGCCGAATGGTATTCGGGTTGTGGCTGAATATTCTGTCTCATTTGTTCTCACCGTAGCTGTTAAATTGCAGTCAATGTATTTTCCTGGGATTGGACGGTTTTCCATCACCAAATAACGGCACTACATTGTCTCTGTTATCCTTGAGAGATCCCTCTCTGATTGGTCGTCCTTGCGCGGTTCTGCGACGTATAAAGGCGCTGTTTTTTGAGCCGATGTCGGCTATCACCCTCGCCAGTGTCTCCCGCCGCCGGGGATCCTTTTCATGTATTTGCATTTTACGCAGACGCTGTACCAGAGAATCGGTCGTCAGTGGCCCCCGTTCTTTCAGGAGGGAAAGCACGGCTTCACCGATAAGCTGGTCTGTGAGTCTTTCAGCGTCACTGCGATTCATAACGTTACCGTTCGAAGAGCAAACCAAGCAGCATGTGGTAATGCTGTTCCTCTTCCGGCCCTTCGGCCTTTTCGAGGCGACTTAAGAGTTTGGTGCAGAGCGACTTGCGGTTGAGGTTTCGCCCGTCGCTAAGAATTTCAACCACAACTTCACCCAGCGTTTCCTGTTGCGTTGGAAGCGCGGCTTTTTCGAAGTACTGCGCAATAGCGGCGGCAGAATCTGCGACGTAACCGTTCTGTTGCATGTTTCGCTCCTGTAAAATTTAGTAATCACTAACGTTACATTTAAGGTATACACAAATCACAAATCTGTACATTAAAAATGTACAGATTTTTAAATATTTTATGATATATTTTATAAACTTTTTATATTTCAGAGGGTTATTGGTGGAGTTTGTAACGGTATCGTAACAGAATATATTGTACAACTTGAAGCGTCGTGGTTAAGTTGTACAACATCGAAAACTCGGGTCATAAACGTCCTAAATCATTGAGACGTAAATTATTTGCCTGACAATTAATATGCTATAACAGAACTCTATCCACGCGTTTTCGTGGCCAAACCCCTAACCCCTCCAGGAAAAGCATGCTGACAACCATCATATACCGCAGCCATATCTGCGATGACGTTCCGGTGAAAGCGCTGGAAACCATGGTCGCTGCTGCAGATAGTAAAAACCGACAATCCGACGTCACGGGGATCCTGTTGTTTAACGGCACGCACTTTTTTCAGTTGCTCGAAGGGCCAGTCGAAAACGTGACCGCCATTTATGAGCAGATCTGCCGCGATCCGCGTCACCACAATGTGGTGGAACTGATGCGCGATCACGGACCTTCCCGGCGTTTTGGCAATGTTGGGATGGAGCTCTTTGATTTGCGTCACTTCGACCGGGAAGATGTTCTTCAGCAGGTGCTTAATAAGGGCACGACCCGCTATCAGCTGACCTATAACGATCGTCCGCTGCAATTCTTCCGCACGTTCGTTGAGGCAACCGAGAAGGCCAACTATTTTGAATTGCCGCCCGCCGATGCCTGGGATTTTATCCCCGAGGAGACGCCGTTATCCGCACAACCGCCGGTGGTAGCAAAAGGGGCAGACTGCAGCTTTGCGTTTCAGCCGATTGTGGATCCCTTTATGCAGGAGGTGGTCTCCTGGGAAGCACTGCTGCGCACGCCATCCGGCGACTCGCCACGGGCCTATTTTGCGGCTCTTCCGCGTGAAGAGGTCTACGCAGCAGATTTGCACAGCAAACAGGTTGCGCTCTCCATGGCCAGTGCGCTGGGGCTACAGAATCAGACGCTGTCGATTAACCTGTTGCCCATGACGCTGGTCAATGTCCCGCATGCCGTCGATTTCCTGCTCACCGCTATCGACGCGAACGGCTTTGTGCCGGAGCAAATTGTGGTGGAATTCACCGAAAGTGAAGCCATCTCGCGCTTCGATGAGTTTACCCATTCGGTCCGGCAGTTAAAAAGTGCCGGTATCAGCGTGACGATCGATCACTTCGGGGCCGGTTTTGCCGGGCTGCAGTTGCTGGCCCAGTTCCAGCCGGACAGAATTAAGATTAATCGCGATCTGGTGCTGGATGTGCATAAAAGCGGTCCGCGTCAGGCCATCATTCAGGCGATTATCAAGTGCTGTTCCTCGCTGGAAATTCAGTTCTGCGCCGTTGGCGTGGAGAAGGCTGAGGAGTGGATGTGGCTGGAATCTGCGGGAATTTCCCAGTTCCAGGGGCATCTGTTTGCCAGCCCCCGACATGGCGGCATTCCGGCAATTTCGTGGCCCGAGAAAAAGTCTGGATTGTGATAATGCTGTACAACCTTTGGCAGAGTTAACTGTACGGAAGGCGGAATTTAGACAACAATAGAGTTAACGGCGTGGATGGTGTCCTCACCATTCACCTGTTTCAAACTGAGGTCTTAGTTATACAAATAGCTTGTACAATCTGATAAGGTTGCTGTGGTTGGGTATGGAAGTATTGAGCGTGAGGGAGTTAATGGCCTATTACAGTATCGGCGAAGTCGCCGAACGATGCGGTATCAACCCCGTTACGCTGCGTGCCTGGCAGCGCCGTTATGGTTTGTTGAAGCCGCAGCGCAGCGAAGGGGGTCATCGTCAGTTCGACGACGAGGATATCCTGCGTATTGAAGAGATCAAACGTCTGATGAAATCAGGCGTTTCGGTGGGGAAAGTAAAAGCCTTGCTGGAGAACAAGGAAGTGATGACCCAGGGTAACTGGGCCGCTTTCCAGGAAGAGATGATGACCGTTTTGCGCTATGCCAGCCCGGCAAAACTGCGCGCAAAAATTGGCGAGTTTCGCCGCGATCACGCCATGGATGCGTTGATCGACAACATTATTACCCCCGTAAGGCAGCGCATGAATCAGGATCAAAATACGGTGCGCCACATGGCGAGCCTGTTTGATGGTGTGCTGATCGAATTCGCCGTGGCAAGCCTGGCAGAATCGCGTAAAAAAGCTGGTAAAGATGCGTTGCTCATCGGTTGGGAGTGCGACGACCGCACTCATCTGTGGCTTGAAGCCGCGCGCTTAGCCAATAAGGGCTGGCATATCGACGTGCTGGCAGAGCCGATTGATTCACCGCGTCCCGAACTCTTCCCCGGGCAGAAACTCTTTGTATGGACGGGAAAATCGCCCACGCCCCGTCAGCAGGAACAGCTCGATCACTGGCGTGAACAGGGTTTTTCCGTCGCCTTTCATCATTAATCATCAGAGGCCTTGAGGGCCTTTTTTTCTTTCTGTCCTGTCCTGCGCAAAAGCTATCTCAAAAATAGGCATTTCCGATGCATATTTTGCTTTTCCTTTTAATCAGACGAACGACGCAGCGAAATGCATTATTAATCAATGCATTGAACAATTAAATCCATCCCGCCTGCATCCTCTCACAGGGTCTATGCTTAATAAAACCAGGCAAAAAGGGCGATTAAGCCTAATGCCCCTGCTGTCAGAGGGTTGAAGTGATAATCGTTATCACTAACATGGTGTTATGCCCTGATGGCTTATCAGATGAGGTGGACCTATGGAACTGCATTCAGAAACCTTTAACCCTGCCGATTTCGCCTGGCGCGGTTTAACGCTCACGCCAGCGGCGGCGGCACATATTCATGAGCTGGTGGCGAAAAAGCCAGAGATCCTCGGTGTGCGTTTAGGGGTCAAGCAGACCGGCTGCGCGGGGTTTGGTTATGTGCTCGACACCGTCACCGAACCCGAAAAAGATGATCTGGTGTTTGAAACGGATGGCGCAAAACTGTATGTCGCGCTTCAGGCGATGCCGTTTATCGACGGCACCGAAGTGGACTACGTGCGTGAAGGTTTAAACCAGTTATTCAAATTTCATAACCCGAAAGCCCAGAACGAATGTGGCTGCGGCGAAAGCTTTGGGGTATAGGCGGTACTATGTCTCGTAATACTGAAGCAACGAGTGAAGTAAATACCTGGAGCGGCGGACACCTCAACTATAAAGAGGGGTTCTTCACCCAGCTGCAAACTGATGAACTGGCGAAGGGCATCAATGAAGATGTCGTGCGCGCAATTTCAGCCAAACGTAACGAGCCGGAGTGGATGCTGGAATTCCGCCTGAGCGCTTACCGGGCCTGGCTGGAGATGGAAGAGCCGCACTGGCTGAAAGCCCACTACGATAAGTTAAATTATCAGGATTACAGCTACTACTCTGCACCTTCCTGCGGCAGCTGTGACGACACCTGCGCCTCGCAGCCCGGCGCGGTACAGCAAACCGGGGCGGATAATAGCTTCCTGAGTAAAGAGGTGGAAGAGGCGTTTAACCAGCTTGGCGTGCCGGTTCGCGAAGGGAAAGAGGTGGCGGTGGACGCCATTTTTGACTCTGTCTCGGTGGCAACCACCTACCGTGAGAAGCTGGCAGAACAGGGGATCATTTTCTGTTCTTTCGGCGAAGCGATCCACGATCACCCGGAACTGGTGAAAAAGTACATTGGCACCGTGGTGCCGTCTAACGACAACTTCTTCGCGGCGCTCAACGCAGCGGTCGCCTCAGACGGCACCTTCATCTACGTGCCGAAAGGGGTACGTTGTCCAATGGAGCTGTCGACCTATTTCCGCATCAACGCGGAAAAGACCGGCCAGTTCGAGCGCACCATTCTGGTGGCGGACGAAGGCAGCTACGTCAGCTACATCGAAGGGTGTTCCGCGCCGGTGCGCGACAGCTACCAGCTCCACGCCGCGGTGGTTGAAGTCATCATCCATAAAGACGCCGAAGTGAAATACTCCACGGTGCAGAACTGGTTCCCGGGCGACGGTAATACCGGCGGTATCCTCAACTTCGTCACCAAGCGTGCGCTGTGTGAAGGCGAAAACAGCAAGATGTCCTGGACCCAGTCTGAAACCGGTTCGGCCATTACCTGGAAGTACCCGAGCTGTATTTTGCGCGGGGATAACTCCATCGGCGAGTTTTATTCCGTTGCGCTGACCAGCGGTCATCAGCAGGCGGATACCGGCACCAAGATGATCCACATTGGTAAAAACACCAAATCGACCATCATCTCAAAAGGTATCTCCGCCGGACACAGCCAGAACAGCTATCGCGGGCTGGTGAAAATCATGCCAACAGCCACCAACGCGCGAAACTTTACCCAGTGTGACTCCATGCTGATTGGCGCAGACTGCGGCGCGCATACCTTCCCGTACGTGGAGTGTCGCAACAATAGCGCCCAGCTTGAGCATGAGGCGACAACGTCGCGTATCGGGGAAGATCAGCTTTTCTACTGCCTGCAGCGCGGGATCAGTGAAGAAGATGCCATCTCGATGATTGTCAACGGCTTCTGTAAGGACGTGTTCTCTGAACTGCCGCTGGAATTTGCCGTTGAAGCCCAGAAACTCCTCGCCATTAGTCTTGAACACAGCGTCGGTTAAGGAAAGCACATGTTAAGTATTAAAGATTTACAGGTTAGCGTGGAAGACAAAGCCATCCTGCGTGGCCTCAATTTTGACGTCAAGCCGGGTGAAGTCCACGCCATTATGGGGCCGAATGGCTCCGGGAAAAGTACGCTTTCAGCGACGCTGGCGGGACGCGAAGATTACGAAGTGACCAACGGCTCGGTGGAGTTTAACGGCAAAGATTTGCTGGAGATGTCGCCGGAAGAGCGCGCGGGGGAGGGCATCTTTATGGCTTTCCAGTATCCGGTCGAAATTCCGGGCGTCAGTAATCAGTTCTTCCTGCAAACGGCGCTCAACGCGGTACGCAAATACCGTGGCCTGGAGGCGCTGGATCGTTTTGATTTTCAGGACCTGATGGAAGAGAAGATCAAGCTGCTGAAAATGCCGGAAGATCTGCTGACCCGCTCGGTAAACGTCGGTTTCTCCGGCGGCGAGAAGAAGCGCAACGACATTCTGCAGATGGCGGTGCTTGAACCTGAACTGTGCATTCTGGATGAGACCGATTCCGGTCTGGATATCGATGCCCTCAAGATTGTCGCCGACGGGGTGAATTCTCTGCGCGACGGCAAACGGTCATTCATTATCGTTACCCACTATCAGCGTATCCTTGACTACATCAAACCGGATTACGTCCACGTGCTTTACCAGGGGCGCATTGTGAAATCCGGTGATTTCACGCTGGTCAAACAACTGGAGGAGCAGGGTTATGGCTGGCTTACCGAACAGCAGTAATGCGCTCCAGCAGTGGCACCGCCTGTTTGAAGCGCAGGGCGGAAGGCGTTCTGAGCAGGCACAACATCACCTGCAACAGATGCTGCGCCTCGGTTTACCCACGCGTAAACATGAGAACTGGAAGTACACGCCGCTTGAGGGCCTGCTGAACGCTGAATTTGTCTCGCAACGGGCGGATATCACACCGACGCAGCGCGATGCACTGGCGCTGAATGTGGATGCCCTGCGCCTGGTGTTTGTCGACGGCCAGTTCCGTCCTGATCTGAGCGACAGCACCGACGAGAGCGGTTATACGATCACCATTAATGATGAGCGCCAGAGCCTGACGGCACCCGTGCAGCCGGAGATCTTTCTGCACCTTACCGAGAGCCTGGCGCAGAGTGTGACGCAGATTCACGTGAAGCGAAACCAGCGCCCGGCGAAACCGCTGCTGCTGATGCACATCACCCAGGGCCTGGACGGCGATGAAATCAATACTGCGCACTATCGCCACCATCTGGAGCTGGCGGAGGGGGCGGAAGCCACGATCATTGAACATTACGTCAGCCTCAACGATACCCGCCACTTTACCGGGGCGCGCCTGACGATGAATGTCGCCGCCAACGCTCAGCTGCACCATATCAAGCTGGCATTCGAGAACCCGCAGAGTCACCACTTTGCGCATAACGATATCCTGCTTGGACAAGATGCAGCGGCATACAGCCACAGCTTCCTGCTGGGGGGCGCGGTACTGCGTCACAATACCAGTACGCAGCTTAACGGCGAGAACGCCACCCTGCGCATCAACAGCCTGGCGATGCCGGTCAAATCGGAAGTGTGTGATACGCGGACCTGGCTTGAGCACAACAAAGGCTACTGCAACAGCCGCCAGCTGCACAAAACCATTGTCAGCGACAAAGGCCGCGCGGTGTTTAACGGTCTGATCAATGTGGCGCAACACGCCATTAAGACCGACGGGCAGATGACCAACAACAACCTGCTGCTGGGGCGCCTGGCAGAAGTGGACACCAAGCCGCAGCTGGAGATCTATGCCGACGACGTCAAATGTAGCCACGGCGCCACGGTCGGGCGCATTGACGATGAACAGATGTTCTATTTGCGTTCGCGCGGTATTGACCAGCAGGCGGCGCAGAAAATGATTATCTACGCCTTTGCCGCAGAGCTGACGGAGGCGCTGGACGATGGCCTGTTAAAACAGCAGGTGCTGACCCGTATTGGTCAGCGTCTGCCTGGAGGCGAAGCATGAGTTTTCCCGTAGAGAAAGTACGGGCCGATTTCCCGGTTCTGACCCGTGAAGTGAATGGACTGCCGCTGGCCTATCTCGACAGTGCAGCCAGCGCGCAAAAACCGAATCAGGTGGTGGATGCAGAAGCCGAATTCTACCGCCACGGTTACGCCGCCGTGCATCGCGGTATTCATACGCTGAGCGCAGAGGCGACCCAGCGTATGGAGAACGTCCGCACCCAGGTGGCCGCTTTTCTGAATGCGCGCTCGCCGGAAGAACTGGTGTTTGTGCGCGGCACGACGGAAGGGATCAACCTTGTCGCCAACAGCTGGGGCAGTACGCAGGTTCACGCGGGCGATAACATCATCATCACCGAGATGGAACACCACGCCAATATCGTGCCGTGGCAGATGCTCTGTGAGCGTGTGGGTGCCGGGCTACGGGTGATCCCGTTGAATCAGGACGGCACGCTCCAGCTTGAGCACCTTGATGCCCTGCTGGACGACCGCACGCGGCTGGTGGCGATAACCCAGGTCTCTAACGTGCTGGGCACCGAAAACCCGGTGGCAGAGATCGTCGAAAAAGCCCACCGGGCGGGCGCGAAGATCCTGATTGATGGCGCTCAGGCGGTGATGCATCACGCGGTGGATGTTCAGGCGCTGGACTGCGATTTTTACGTCTTCTCCGGGCATAAGCTTTATGGCCCAACCGGGATCGGCGTGTTGTATGTGAAAGACGATATTTTGCAGGCCATGCCGCCGTGGGAAGGGGGCGGCTCGATGATCGCCACCGTCAGCCTGTCGGAAGGGACCACCTACGCGCGCGCGCCGTGGCGTTTTGAGGCTGGTACGCCCAATACCGGCGGGATTATCGGGCTTGGGGCTGCTCTCTCTTATGTCTCCTCCATTGGCCTTGAGGCCATCCAGGAGTATGAGCAGATGCTGATGCACTACGCGCTGCAGGAGCTTGCCAGCGTGCCCGAGTTGACCCTGTATGGCCCGGCTAACCGGCAGGGCGTGATTGCGTTCAATCTGGGAAAACACCATGCCTATGACGTGGGCAGTTTCCTCGATAACTATGGCGTGGCCGTGCGTACGGGGCACCACTGTGCCATGCCGCTGATGGCATTTTATCAGGTCCCGGCAATGTGCCGCGCGTCGCTGGTGATGTACAACACAACGGAAGAGGTCGACAGGCTGGTGGCGGGGCTAAAACGCATTCACCAGTTGCTGGGCTAACGGAGAAGCGAACAATGGCAGAGTTGCCGGACAAAGATAAATTACTGCGTAACTTCGGACGTTGCGCAAACTGGGAAGAAAAGTATCTCTATATTATTGAGCTGGGGCAGCGTTTGCCGCCGCTCAGTGAAGAGGCGCATAACCCGGATAATATTATTCAGGGCTGCCAGAGCCAGGTGTGGATTGTGATGGAGCAAAAGGGCGACGGTACGATTGAATTGCACGGCGACAGCGATGCCGCGATTGTGAAAGGGCTTATCGCCGTGGTCTTTATTCTCTACCACCAGATGTTCGCGCAGGATATTGTCGCCTTTGATGTGCGCCCGTGGTTTGAAAAAATGGCCCTGACCCAACACCTCACCCCGTCCCGCTCCCAGGGGCTGGAAGCGATGATTCGCGCCATCCGCGCCAAAGCTGCAATCATTAGCTAGACTTACAGGACAGCATTCATTCTGTTTCGCGAGGTGGTTCCCGCCTCGCTGGTTTTTCAGCTTTCTGGCGTTCTGTCAGTGAATAAGGAATCTCAGCATGAAGCGCGCGTCTCTAATAACACTCTTACTCCTTGGTTCGCTCGGCGCTCTTAATTCGGCCAGTGCGATGGATTATCCGTTACCGCCCGCAGGCAGCCGTCTGATTGGGCAAAATCAAACCTACACAATACAGGAAGGGGATACCAAACTTCAGACCATCGCACGTCGGTTTAATACTGCGGCACAGCTCCTCCTTGAAACCAATAATACCATTGCGCCGGTAAACCCTGCGCCGGGAACGGTGATTACCATTCCATCCCAGATGCTGCTTCCGGACACGCCACGCGAAGGTATTGTGGTGAACCTGGCCGAGTTACGGCTTTACTACTATCCGCCGGGGGGAAATATTGTTCAGGTTTTCCCGCTGGGGATTGGACAGCTGGGGCTGGAGACGCCGGTCACGACGACCCGCGTGAGTCAGAAGATCCCTAATCCAACCTGGACCCCGACGCCGGGCATCAGAGCGCGCTCTCTGGAGCAGGGCATTAAATTGCCGCCGGTCGTACCCGCCGGGCCAAATAACCCGCTGGGACGCTTTGCACTGCGTTTAGGCGTGGGCAATGGGGAATATCTGATCCACGGTACCAGTGCGCCGGACAGCGTTGGTCTGCGGGTGAGTTCAGGCTGTATGCGCATGAATGCCCCGGACATTAAAGCCCTGTTCGAACAGGTGCGGGTCGGCACACGGGTGCAGATTATTAATGAGCCGGTGAAGTTCTCCGTCGAGCCGGATGGCAAACGCTATATTGAAGTGCATCGTCCGCTGGCGCAGGTGGAGGGAGAAAACCCGCAGATTACACCTATTACCCATTCCGCTGACTTTGCCTCGTTTGTTTCTCAGGCAGGAAGTGACAAAGCGCTTATTGATAAAGCCTTGTCGCGCCGGGCGGGGATCCCGGTCGCCGTATCGGCGGCTAACGGCCCGTCGGCCAGCAACAACGTGCAGTCCGTGCAGAACAGCCGTGTCTCTGCTGCGGTAACGGAAGAGGATGGCGAGAAGGTGACGCAGTAGGGGGTTTGACGCAGGCAAAAAAAATGGCGCACAATGTGCGCCATTTTATTAACAGGTACTATTACTTACGGTATTTAGTAGCCTGGTTGTCCAGACGCTGGTTAGCGCGAGCTGCGTCATCTTTAGCAGCCTGAACGTCGGAACGCATTGCGTTCACGTCGTTGCTCAGCTGGTCAACTTTAGCGTTCAAAGTCTGAACGTCAGAAGACAGCTGATCGATTTTAGCGTTGCTAGAGCAACCTGCCAGCAGAGTAGAACCCAGGATTACCGCGCCCAGTACCAGTTTAGTACGATTCATTATTAATACCCTCTAGATTGAGTTAATCTCCATGTAGCGTTACAAGTATTACACAAACTTTTTTGGGTTGAGAATATTTTTTTGATGGGAATACGCCTATTTTTGATCGTTCGCTCAAAGAAGCAACGAATTCGGCATTTTTGTCGAAAAAGCTATGTTAAAAAAGGCATTTTTCATCGGATTCATCTTACATAAATCGCGATTAAATAGAAAAACCCGATTTGCTTTTTGAATAGAGTTGGCTAATACCACGAATAAAAAAAGCGCCCCGAAGGACGCTTTTTATCAAAAACTAATTCGTTTGAACATTATTACAGCACGTGAACAGAGGCGGTATTGGTTGTACCACTCGGTACCAGTGCACCCGATACCATTACCACCACGTCGCCTTTCTGTGCCAGGCCGCTTTCCAGCGCCAGTTCTTTACCCTGAATGTAGAAATCGTCAGTAGAGGCGATCTCTTTCACCAGGTGCGCAACAACACCTTTGCTCAGCACCAGCTGACGCGCAGTGGTTTCATTGGTGGTCAGCGCCAGGATGGTAGCATCCGGGAAGTATTTACGTACGGCACGCGCAGATTTACCGCCCTGCGTTGCAACCACGATCAGTGGCGCTTCCAGCTTCTCAGCCGTTTCTACCGCACCGCGGCAGACTGCTTCAGTGATGCGCAGTTTGCGGCTGTCGTTGTTGAAGTCCAGACGGCTGGTCATCACGCGGTCAGTACGTTCGCAGATGGTGGCCATGATGGACACCGCTTCCAGCGGATATTTACCTTTCGCAGATTCGCCAGACAGCATGACGGCATCAGTACCGTCGAGGATGGCGTTCGCCACGTCGCCTGCTTCAGCGCGGGTTGGACGTGGGTTTTTGATCATGGAGTCCAGCATCTGGGTGGCAGTGATAACCACTTTACGTGCGCGGACACATTTCTCGATCATCATCTTCTGCGCGAAGATCACTTCTTCAACCGGGATTTCAACACCCAAGTCGCCACGCGCAACCATGATACCGTCAGACGCTTCGAGGATTTCGTCGAAGTTATTCAGGCCTTCCTGGTTTTCGATTTTGGAGATGATCTGGATCTTCTCGCCGCCGTGCGCTTTCAGGTGCTCACGGATTTCAACCACGTCGGAACGTTTACGGATGAAGGAGGCAGCAACGAAATCAACGCCTTGCTCGCAGCCGAAGATCAGGTCTTGCTTGTCTTTTTCAGCCAGTGCTGGCAGCGCGATAGAAACGCCTGGCAGGTTAACGCCTTTGTTTTCGCCCAGGTCGCCGTTGTTCAGCACTTTACAGATGACTTTGTTGCCTTCGATGGCGGTGACTTCCATTCCGATCAGACCATCGTCTACCAGCACGGTGTTACCCACAGACAGATCGCTGGTGAAGCCTTCATAGGTTACCGCAACGATTTCGCTGTTACCGACCACAGACTTGTCAGTGGTGAAGGTGAAGGTCTGGCCCGCTTTCAGGGAGACGTCGTTACCGCCTTCCAGTTTGATGGTGCGGATTTCAGGACCTTTGGTATCCAGCAGGATGGCGGCTTTTTTACCGGTCTTGCTCATGACGTTGCGCAAGTTCTGGATACGCTGACCATGTTCAGCGTAGTCACCGTGAGAGAAGTTCAGACGCATAACGTTCATGCCGGCGTCCAGCATTTTGGTCAGCATCTCTTCAGATTCGGTTTTCGGGCCGATGGTACAAACAATTTTCGTCTTTTTCATGACAGTCTTAGTCTTTAAGTTGGGAAGGATATGGAAATCTCGCTCCGGGGGCGCACCGCCGCGGAGTCAAACCTGTGTTGCAAAAGAGTATATGACACGCACTAAGGATAGGAGACATCAAATGAGCGTGCAGAAGAAAGTGTGCCTGAGTGACAGCCCAACGAAGGAGAGGAGAAGTTGTACGTTGTTTTTTGTATTCCAAGCGCTGAAACCATTCACCAGGGATTTGGCGCGCATTATACGCTGATTTTAAGATAAAAGGAAAATGGAAACGGTGTTTCAGAAATAATCTGTGCAGTTTCACATAATATTGTTATCAATGCGTTAAGGCATAATGACATCTTATGGCGGCAGGCGAGGGGCCTGCCGCCTTTTGCTTATTTTTCCAGCGCCTGACTCAGATCGGCAATCAGATCGTCTGCCTCTTCGATCCCCACGGACAGGCGGATCAGCTGCGGCACAATGCCGTTAGCCAGACGCTGCTCGCGCGGAATTGAGGCGTGGGTCATGCTGTAGGGCTGACTCACCAGGCTTTCCACACCGCCGAGACTTTCTGCGAGGGTGAACAGCTTCAGCTTGCGGATCACCTCCGTCGCACGTTGCGCATCGCCTTTCACCACGACGGAAATCATCCCGCCCGGCAGCGCCATTTGCCTGCGGGCGAGCTGATAGTGCGGGTGCGAATCCAGCCCCGGATAGAAGACCTTTTCAACCTGCGGCTGCTGCGCAAGCCATTGCGCAATCGCCAGCGCGTTGCTGCTGTGCTTTTCCATCCGCAGAGCCAGGGTACGCATTCCGCGCAGCGTCAGAAAACTGCTGAAGGGATCGAGCACGCCGCCGATGGCGTTTTGCAGATAACCCAACCGTTCCGCCAGCGCCGGGTTATCGCCCACCACCGCCAGCCCGGCTACCACGTCGGAATGGCCGTTCAGGTATTTAGTGGCGGAGTGCACTACGATATCAAAACCCAGCTCCAGCGGACGGTGAATGACCGGGGAGGCGAAGGTGTTATCCGCCACGCTTATCACGTTATGGCGGCGGGCAATGGCCCCGATGGCTGCCAGGTCGGCCAGTTTCAGCAGCGGGTTAGTCGGCGTCTCCACCCAGATCATGCGCGTTTGGGGACCAATGGCGGCTTCCAGCGCGGCCAGATCGTCGGGCTTTACCCAGCTGACCCGCAGCCCGGTGCTGCGCTTGCGCACGTTTTCAATCAGACGGTAGGTGCCGCCATACACGTCATCAATGGCGACGATATGGCTGTCTTTATCCAGCAGCTCCAGTACGGTGGAAATGGCGGCCAGACCGGAGGCAAAAGCATAGCCGCGCGTGCCGCCTTCCAGTTCGGCGATGGCGGTTTCCAGCGCATGGCGGGTAGGATTGCCGCTACGGGAATATTCGTAGCCGGTATGCTCCCCCGGCGACGGTTGCGCAAACGTCGAGGTGGCGTAAATGGGCGGCATGACCGCGCCGTGTTGATCGTTAACCTGGCCGCTGTGTACGCTGAGCGTGGCGAGATTTTTCATTCTTGTTTCCTTATTGCTGTAGACGGTTGCGCCAGGCGGTGAGGAGATCGCTGCGGGTGATCAGACCCAGAAAACGGTCATTGTCATTAATCACCGCCACCAGACCGCGGTCGAAGATGGCGTGCAGGGCGCTTTCCGGCGCGTGCTTATCAAGAATCTCCACCTGTTGCGTCATGGCCGCCGTGACGGGGAGGGCAAAGCGAGCCCCGTCGCCGCCAATGTGGCGCAGCAGATCCCACTCATCAATAATGCCTACCACCTTGCCGTTCTCCAGCACCGGCAGCTGCGAGATGTCATACAGGCGCATGCGTGCCAGTACGGTGGAAAGCGTGTCGTCCGGGGCGGCGGTGACGGTGGCGCCCTCGTCGTGGCGCAGCGCAATGTAGTCAGAGAGATCGCCTGCCTGCGGGCGAGACATCAGCCCCCGCTGGCGCATCCAGTCATCGTTGAACATCTTTGAGAGGTATTTGTTGCCGCTGTCGCAGGCGAAGGTCACCACGCGTTTCGGCGTGGTCTGTGCCTGGCAATACTTCAGCGCGGCTGCCAGCAGGGTTCCGCTGGAGGAGCCAGCCAGAATTCCTTCCGTTTTCAGCAGCTCGCGCGCGGTGGCGAACGCGTCGCGGTCGGTGATGCGCCAGGCGCGATTCACCCCGTCAATGTGGGCCAGTGGCGGAATAAAGTCTTCGCCAATTCCCTCAACCAGCCAGGAGCCCGCGTCGCGGTAGCGTCCGGTTTCCACCTGGTCGGCCAGAACCGATCCTGCCGGGTCTGCGAGGACAAACTCCGTGTGCGGAGAGTGTTCGGCGAACCACGCCTGCAGGCCACCCAGCGTGCCGCCTGACCCCACGCCCACCACGATGGCGTCGATCCTGCCGTTAAGCTGTTCAAACAGCTCCGGCGCGGTGGTGGTACGGTGCGCCAGCGGATTGGCTTCGTTGTTGAACTGGTCGATGTAAAACGCGCCGGGCAGTTCACTCGCCAGACGCCGGGCGTAATCCTGGTAATAGGCGGGATGGCCCTTATTGACGTCCGAACGCGTCAGTACCACCTGGGCACCCAGCGCGCGAAGGTGGAAGATTTTCTCGCGGCTCATTTTGTCCGGTACCACCAGGATCAGCGAATAGTCTTTCTGGGCGGCGATCAGGGCCAGACCCAGGCCGGTATTCCCCGCCGTGGCCTCAATAATCGTGCCGCCCGGCTGCAGCTGGCCGGTGCGCTCCGCTTCATTAATCATCGACAGCGCCACGCGGTCCTTTATAGAGCCACCCGGGTTCTGGTTCTCCAGTTTCAGAAACAGCGAACAGAGGCCGGTGTCCAGTTTATGCAGCTGGATAACCGGTGTATGGCCAATCAGTTCAGTGACGGAGTGGTAAATCGTCATGGGTTTTTCCTTTCAGGAGGTCATGACGGGATGATAGGGCGGTGAAAATTTCGCAAGAAAGAACGAATCTCTGCTTTTTAGAACAGAAAAGAATATAAATGGTGTTTTGGATATCAGGATAGCAAGACGTAAAGTGCTCCGGATGTGAGGATGGCTATATCAACAGAATATGTTGAAAAAATGCGCGTTTTTGGCGTGGGTCGCCCCTGACATATGCATCGTGCAGATAAACATTGCTGAAATTGGTCTAAACGGGTCTCGCCCGCGACAGGCAGTGTTTATTCCCTCTGGTTATAACACATGCTTTTTTGTTCATTTAAAAGCAAGTAACGGCTGATTACTATCGTTTGGACATCCATACTTCTAAACCGCCAGGGCGGACGGATAACGAATAAGAATGATTGTTCTCAGCAATATTTCGAAGGTCTTTGACAACGGCAAGGTGGCGCTCACGGCCGTTGATAACGTCAATCTGACGATTGAGCAGGGGCAGATATACGGCATTATTGGCTACAGCGGCGCGGGGAAAAGTACGCTTATCCGCCTGTTAAATGGCCTGGAAAAACCGAGCAGCGGCAGCGTGACCATTAACGGTCAGGACATTTCTGCCGCAAAGGGGGAAGCGCTGCGACAGGCGCGTCTGAAGATCAGCATGGTGTTCCAGCACTTCAACCTGCTGTGGTCGCGAACGGTAGCGGAAAACATTGCCTTTTCGATGCAGATCGCCGGGGTGCCAAAGGCCAGGATTCAGGCCCGCGTGGCCGAGCTGGTGGAACTGGTCGGGCTGAAAGGCCGTGAAAATGCGTATCCGTCGCAGCTGAGCGGCGGGCAAAAGCAGCGCGTGGGCATTGCGCGTGCGCTGGCGAACAACCCGGATGTATTGCTCTGTGACGAAGCCACCTCTGCGCTCGACCCACAGACCACCGATCAGATCCTCGATCTGCTGCTGGACATTAATCGTCGTTTCAGGCTGACCATCGTCCTCATCACCCACGAGATGCACGTGGTGCGCAAAATCTGTGACCGGGTGGCGGTGATGGAGAACGGTAAAGTGGTGGAAGAGGGCGACGTGCTGAGCGTTTTTACCCATCCGCAGCAGCCGATTACGCAGCAGTTTGTCCGCCAGGTGAGCCAGTACGCTGAGGAAGAGACCTTTAATACCGAGCTGGCAAACGATCTGGAAGGGACGGTCATCCGTCTGACCTTCACCGGGCACAGCACACATAAACCGATTGTGGGTGAATTGACGCTGCGCTACGGCCTGCCGTTTAACATTCTGCACGGAAAAATGACCCAGACGGCGCACGGCGTGTTTGGCCAACTGTGGGTACACGTGGTGGCATCCGATGAACAACTGAACAATATCCTCGCCGACCTGAAGCACAGCGATATTGAAGGCGAGGTGATTAAACATGGCTGAGAATCTCTTTCCGCATCTGAAGTGGGATCAGCTCTGGGCGGCAACGCTTGAGACGCTGTACATGACCGCGCTCTCCGGTGTGGCGACCTTTGTGCTGGGGATTGTACTGGGTCTGGCGCTGTTTTTAACCGCCCGCGGCGGATTGTTCCACAACCGCACGGTCTATAGCGTCATTTCAATTGTGGTGAACGTGTTCCGCTCTATCCCGTTCATCATTCTGATTGTTTTGCTGATCCCGTTCACCAAGACCGTTGTTGGCACCATCCTGGGAGCTAATGCGGCACTGCCTGCCCTGATTGTGGGCGCCGCACCGTTTTACGCCCGCCTGGTGGAGATCGCCCTGCGTGAAGTGGACAAAGGGGTCATAGAAGCAACGCGCTCAATGGGGGCACGACTGAGCACCTTAGTGTTTCGGGTTTTACTGCCGGAATCATCACCCGCACTGGTTTCTGGTATTACGGTGACGCTGATTGCGCTGGTGAGCTACAGCGCAATGGCCGGGGTGATTGGCGCCGGTGGGTTGGGAAATCTGGCTTATCTGGAAGGATTCCAGCGCAACCATGGTGACGTCACGCTGGTGGCAACGGTGACCATTTTGATCATCGTTTTTGTTATCCAGTTCTGCGGCGACATCATTACCTCACTGTTAGATAAACGCTAATAAATACACACAGGAACCATCATCATGAAAAAGACACTGACACTGACACTGATCGCCGCAGCAACCCTCAGCGCCCTGAGCTTTGCCTCCTGGGCTGACACCCTCACCGTGGGCGCGTCCAATACGCCACATGCTGAAATTCTTGAACAGGCGAAGCCGATTCTGGCGAAGCAGGGTATCGACCTGGAGATCAAACCGTTCCAGGACTACATTCTGCCCAACACTGCCCTGGCGGGTCATGACATTGACGCGAACTACTTCCAGCACATCCCTTACCTGAACAGCGTGCTGAAAGATCACGAAGGCGATAAGGATTATGATTTTGTCAGCGCAGGCGCGATCCACATTGAGCCCATCGGCATCTACTCCAAAAAATACAAGTCGCTGAAAGACCTGCCGGAAGGCGGCAAAATCATCATGCGTGATGCCGTTTCTGAAGAGGGGCGTATTCTCTCTATCTTCGAAAAAGAGGGGGTGATCAAGCTGAAGCCTGGCATCGACAAAGTGACCGCGCGCATCAGCGACATCGTGGAGAACCCGAAAAAGCTGCAGTTCACCCCTAACGTGGAAGCGTCTCTGCTGCCGCAGATGTATAACAACGATGAAGGCGCGGCGGTTGTGATCAACGCCAACTACGCGATTGACGCCGGTCTGGATCCGGTTCACGACCCGATTGCAGTTGAGAGCGGTGAAAACAACCCGTATGCCAATATCATTACCGTGCATCGCGGTGACGAGAAGAAGAAAGATATCGTTGCGCTGGTGAACGTGCTGCACTCCAAAGAGATTCAGGACTGGATCCGCACCAAGTACAAAGGTGCGGTGATCCCGGTAAATAACTAATTAATTGATTTAGCTTAGGAAGCCCGGTGAGTTTCTCGCCGGGCTTCTTTTTTGTATCCGGGCGAGGGATCATTTAAGCTGACGGTTTAGGGCAACGGAGTGGATCGCCATGGGCAATGTGACCAAAGACGAAGAGTTGTACCAGGAGATGTGTCGGGTGGTAGGGAAGGTCGTTCTGGAGATGCGTGACTTAGGGCAGGAGCCCAAGCATATCGTGATTGCCGGGGTACTGCGTACGGCACTGGCGAACCAGCGCGTAAAACGGAGTGAGTTAACCACCCAGGCGATGGAGACAGTGGTGAAGGCGCTGGCCGGGTAAGGCACCAGCGTTTCGCGAGTTACTCAAATCCTGCATATCAACTGTCGTTATTGTTATTTCCCCTTCCTGATGGAGGCGTGTTTTACTGAAGTCAGGTAAAGCGATAGGGGTACAGACGATGAAAAAGTGGATAAGCACGTTACGGCGGTTTTTTGCGACCCGGCCCGCGAATGCGGAGAACAGCGCGCAACGTGTTCTTGAGTCGATACTGCCTGTCGCCAGTCTGTATGGCGTGGACGTGGCCAACATTGACCCGGAGTGGTTCCATGATAAAACGTCACGCTGAACTGCGCCGCACGCGCGAAATGTACTGGAATGAGCTGTGCATCGATGCTGTAAAGCGTGGATGAGCGGAAAAATACGCTGGGAAATCCTCGGTTAACGCAAACCGTTTTGTTACCAATATCTCCTTTCACAGATGGAGATGAAGATGAAACGGACTGTATTCACGCCCGCCCTTTTAGCCACCGCGTTACTGATTGCCATGCAGGCGGCCCATGCCGGGCCACAGGCGCATGTGGTCTGCAGTTACTCCCACACCCTCGGCGATGACGCCATCATGATGTTTGGTATGCCCAACCAGGCCATGTGGCACGATTTCTTTGGCAATACCCATACCGATGCCTTTTCAACCCGGGAAACCTTGCGCCAGCATGAAGAGACGACCTGTGATAACAAGGCCGACGGCTCTGCCTACTGGGCGCCTTCTCTGAGATTACCCGACGGAACGGTGGTCAAACCGGCCTACCAAAAAACCTATTATCAGGCCTCGAAGGTTGATGCCTATCCCTTGCACCCGTTCCCGGCCGGGCTGTCGCTGCTCGCCGGGGATCATCACGGCAGCACGCCCAACCCCCATATCAGCTTTTTATGCGCGAACGGGAATGGCTATAGCAGCAAAATCGGGGAGGTGTGCGGGCTGCGTAAAGCTAACGATGCCGTCCAGTTTAATATTGGCATTCAATTTCCGAACTGCTGGGACGGTGTGAATCTGAAGCCCGACCACGGTCTGGCCAATGCGGCGTATGACGTTAACGGCCAGTGCCCGAGCGCGTTCCCGGTAAAAATTCCAACGGTTAATATGAATGTGGCTTACGTGCTGCATGGTATTACCCGCCTGGACACCCGTCAGGCGCAACTGTCGCTCGATCCGGTGATGCAGGGGGCTGAACGTGAAGAACGCTGGGGTAGCCTCTACACGGCGCATGCCGATTTCATGAACGGCTGGACGGACGATGCCGCCCGCTTTATGACCGAACGCTGCATGAACCGCGGTATGGATTGTGGTTCAACCGTGCCCTATGGTTATTCTATGGCGAAGGCCAATGTCTGGCTCAGCAGTCTTGAACCGAACATCTCTCAGCCTTCACCGCAGGTGTTACTGGTAGAAGATAACTGGCAGAACGGTGGACGCACAAAAAACAGCGAGACGCTGAGCCTGGTAAAATTCCATATCCCACCGCTGCCCGCCGGGCAGGATCCGTCCTTGTTTAAATACCGCATCCGTATTTTCGGTGGGAAGGTAGAAAACAATGGGGCCGATCAGATTTTCTTTTATCCGGCCAGTAATGACTGGGATCCTGCGACCGTGAAGTGGTCGTCGCGTCCGGCCTGTAATTACCGTTCCGATGCCGTGCTTTATCTGAACCATGTTCGTGAATACCGGATGGTCGACGTGGATAAAGCCGTGCGTAAGGCGCTGGCGGAAGGGAAAACCGAGATCTCGTGGTATATCGGTGGCGATCGCCAGGGGAATCATTATCAGTTTGAACCAGCCTCATCACCAGACGGGTTAATGCTCATGCTGACTGGCTTTAAACATACGCCGGAGGTCTGACCCTACGTTTTTTTGTTCTTAACAGGGTTAGCTGGTAAGGTCTCGGCATTCGCCACTGTCCCTGTTAACGCAATGACCACCAACAGCATGATGAAACGCGCTATCGTTCTTTGGGCGATAGCGTGCACACTCAGCGGCGTACTGCTCTACGCCGAACAAATTCGCCGTCAGTTCTGGGAACGAGACCGTGAGTTCTCGGCGTTATTTTCCGAATTAAGCGCGGTCCTGACGCAAAATGAATCGGTCTTACCGCTTCTGAATGGCGATGAAGACATTGCCGCCCTGCGCAAAAAATTCCCCCATCTGCTCGCGCTGGAAAAAACGACGGGACGCCCACTGGATGCGGCGCGGGTGGAGCCTGCCCACGAGATGCAGTACTGGCTTTATAACCCCTGGCGTCAGATCCGCGTGCGGGTGGATCTCGGCCCGATTCTGAATGCGCATCATCCGTTTACCCATCTGGGGATCCGCTTTATACCGACCGGGGAAGAACGGCCCTCTGACGCATTCTGGCACTGGCAACGCACCTTCCCGCAACATACGCAACCTTTTACGCTCGAAGCGGATTCCCGGCCGGACTGGTTTGGCGTCCGCTGGTCTGTTTACCCCTTGTTGTTTATCGGCTGGGGGATAGTGATTGCGCTGGTAAGCGTGGTGCTCTGGCAGCGTAAAGCACGTAAAGACGCCGAGCAAAGGGCGCGCTATTACCAGCACGCCAGGCTCAATACCCTGGGGGAGATTACCGCCGGTATTGTGCATGAGATAAACCAGCCGCTGACCGCCGTCCAGACGTGGATCCAGGGCGCACAGCGTCAGTTACAGCAGGAAAACGGCCAGGCCGTGTCGCAGGCGCTGTCGGCTGCGCTGACGCAAACGCAGCGTATTAGCGCATTATTAACCCGTTTTCGTGAGCACGTTGTGAAGGAGAAAGTCACCCTGCGGGAAACCGATCTGGCAGCATGCTGGCTGCAGGTGGTGAACTTACTTGAGCATGAGCGCAGGGCTGAACATATCTCGGTCAGTCATGCGTTTTCCCCCGGGGCCACCACCGTGCTGGCCGACCCGCTCTGGCTGGAGCAGGTGCTGCATAATCTGCTCAGCAATGCGATTCAGGCCCAACAGGCGAGTCCTGCTGGCTGGGTAAAGATTGAAAGCCACAAAACCGAGAGCGGCATTCAGATTACCGTGACGGACGGCGGGCCAGGCTTCAGCCCGGAGGCGTTACAAAATGCCTTTATGCCGTTTTACAGCGGCCGGGAAGAGGGCATTGGACTGGGAATGACCTTAACGGAATCATTAATGACGCGTATGAATGGATCGATTACGCTGGGCAATGCACCGCAGGGCGGGGCACAGATCCGGCTACAACTGGCAAACGGAAAGGAGGCTACGGTTGGATAACACAATCTGGCTGATTGATGATGATGAATCCATCAGAGAGTCGATGGCGTTTTTGCTTTCGGGCATGGGGTGGCCGGTCAGGACGTTTGAAAGCGTTGATGCCTTTACCGCAGCCCATGCACGGGACACAGAGCTGGTAGGCTGCATGCTGCTGGATATGCGGATGCCGGGCAAAGGCGGGCTCACCTGGCTTGAGGAGGGGAAATGGCCCAGGCCCCTGCTGCCGGTAATCATCATGACCGGGCACGGGACCGTAGATGCCTGTCGTCGGGCATTTCGTAACGGCGTGTTTGAGTTTTTCACCAAACCGCTGGATGCCGATAAGCTTATTGAAACGGTAGGATTAGCCTTTGAGGAGAGTCAGCGCCGGTTTGCCGACTGGCAGGAAACCTCCCGGGTGAAAGCGCGCTTCGCACAATTAACCGCGCGGGAGCATGAGGTGCTGGGGGAGTTGATGAAAGGGCTCAGCAACAAAGAGGTGGCCGCCCGGCTGAATCTCTCGCCACGGACGGTGGAAGCGCACCGCGCGGCGGCGTTTACCAAGCTTGGCGTCGGCAGTCTGGTTCAGGCAATACGCGAATACGATAAATTGCAATCCGTATAACTACCAGGTTGAGTGCGTATTCAACCGAATTATGTTTCATCGCCCGGCAGGGTACGCTCTGCCACGTATCCCAACACGCGAGGAAGTGCGATGAAAAAATTAATGATGGTTGCGGCACTGGCCGCAGGTAGCGTAAGTCTGACGGCACAGGCCGATACGTTAAACCAAAAGAGTCTCTCGCTGGCGCAGGCGAATGCGCTGGCCACGTCCGCCATTCAGGCGTGTACGGCAAAGAATTATCAGGTGACGGTCACCGTGGTTGACCGTGCGGGCGTGGTGAAAGCCGTACAGCGTACGGACAATGCCGGTCCTCATACGGTTAAAGCCAGCGAAATGAAAGCCTGGACGGCGCTCAGCGCAAAGAATGCCTCAGGCAAAGTGATGGAAGCGGCGCAGAGCAACGCCGGCGCGCAAAACATGCGTGATATTCCGGGCTTCCTGCTGCTGGCGGGCGGCCTGCCGGTGAAAGAGGGCGATGAGGTGATCGGGGCGATTGGCATCGGCGGTGCGCCGGGCGGTCATCTTGATGAAGCCTGCGCGCAGGCGGCCATTGACGGGCTGAAAAAGTAACATAAAAAAAGCACCGGGTTAACCGGTGCTTTTTTATCAGATCTTGCAGGCATCGCCGCAGTCGTCATCCGCAACAATCGCCTGGGCTTTTTTATCTGCGTCGTCCAGACGTTCCGCATTACGCTCTTCTGCTTCATCCAGTCCGTTAAAGACCAGGTTTTCGAGATCAATTTCCATGTGGCACCTGCTTTATTCAGTTTTTGATACTGGCACAGTATAGGGCAAAAAAGGCCAGCAATGTACCTCGCAGCACATATGGATAATCCCTGCCATACTCTCTGCTTTATGGCTGAGGAATGCATATGATGACACTCTGCAAAACCTGCGGTACTGCGTATGACACCACGCCGGAAACATGCCCGATTTGCGAGGATGAACGCCAGTATGTTCCGCACAGCGGCCAGGCGTGGATTGACTTTGCTACCGTGACTTCCACCCACAGCAACAAATGGCAGCAGCTGGAGCCACAGCTGTTGAGTATCAAAACGGTGCCTGCCTTTGCGATTAACCAGCGCGCGCTGCTTTTGCGTACCCCACACGGCAATATTCTCTGGGACTGTATTGCCAACCTCGACCCGGCAACCAAAACGCTCATTACCGCGCTCGGCGGCATCAGCGCGATTGCGATCTCGCACCCACACTATTACACCACCATGCAGACATGGGCTGCGGCATTTAATGCACCGGTGTACCTGCACGCCAGCGACAGAGAGTGGGTCATGCGCGGCAGTCCTGCCATTCAGTTCTGGGAAGGGGATACGCTGGAACTATTTCCGTCGGTCACCTTGTTGCGTCTGGGGGGGCATTTTGCAGGCGGTACGGTGCTGCACTGGCAGGAGGGCGAAGGCGTATTGCTGGCGGGGGATATTCTACAGGTCACGCCCGGAAAAGACGCCGTTTCGTTTATGTGGAGCTACCCGAATATGCTGCCGCTGCCAGCCCGCACCGTTGAGCGGATTACCGGACTTCTGGAAGGCAAAAAATTTGCCCGCCTGTACGGTGCCTTTGAGGGACAAAACATCCCGGCAAACGCGGACGAGATTGTGCAGCGGTCGGGCCAGAAATATATTGCTTGTCTCAGGTAAAGCACGATGGGTAAACTTCAGGAGTGTGATCCCGATCATACCTAAACAACAACAGATAAAAGAGAAATTGCTATGCAACATATCATTGAAGGTTTCCTCAACTTTCAAAAAGAGATTTTCCCGCAACGTAAAGAGCTCTTCCGCAGTTTAGCGTCCAGCCAGAATCCCAAAGCGCTGTTCATCTCATGCTCCGACAGCCGTCTGGTACCAGAACTGGTCACTCAGCAAGAGCCAGGACAGCTCTTTGTCATTCGAAATGCTGGCAACATTGTGCCACCGTTCGGGCCAGAGCCGGGCGGTGTCTCCGCAACCATCGAATATGCCGTTGTGGCGCTTGGCGTGACGGATATTGTGATTTGCGGTCACTCCAACTGTGGGGCGATGAAGGCGATTGCGGATAACGCGAACCTCGAGCCGATGCCTGCCGTCTCCCACTGGCTGCGTTATTCTGATGCCGCTAAAGCGGTGGTGGAGAAGAAAAGCTGGGATCAGCCGATCGACAAAGTGAATGCGATGGTGCAGGAGAACGTCTTTGCGCAGCTGAGCAATATCAAGACCCATCCATCCGTTGCTGTGGGTCTGCGCAATAACGCCCTTCGCCTGCACGGCTGGGTGTATGACATTGAGAGCGGTGAAATTCGTGCGCTGGATAAAGCGACGAAAACCTTCGTTTCTCTGTCAGAGAACCCGGAAGTGTTCTTCGAATAATGACGATCAGGGCATGGAAGCCCTGTCAGCTATCGAAATACGGCAATCTCCTGCGTAACCCAGAAGCAGGTTTTTCCGCCGCTTTCGCCATCGACCCGGCAATCTCCGCACACTCGGCCAGTCCCTGAACGAAGGGATGATCGTGCATCAGCCACGGTATCGCGCCAAACGCGATTCTCCCGCGCACCGTTTCTGGTGCTTTAAGCGTGTAATCCTCGCCAATATCAGGGATCTCGTCGCCTGTCGCCTGCAGCTGTTTGCGCAGTGTCGGGAAAGGCAGATCCTCTGTTTTCAGCGGTTTTTGCCCGCGGGCATCAATAAACACGTCAAAGAGATAGGTGTTGTCTTCAGTCGCGATCGCCGTCTGGGCGCGACCGACATCCAGCGTGTAATCATCACCTAATGCGACAACGCTAATGATCCCGGCCTCGCGCAGCGCAAGCAGCCGACGGATAGACTGCGGTGGAATGGCGGCGTAGTTGTCGATAAACACCCGCGCCAGTCCCTGTTTGAAACGTTCCCGGTCCTGCTCATTAAGATGCGGCACGATCTCCTGAACCACCTCGTGCAACCGAAGCACGGTGTAGCGCCACGGCACCGTTCGCCGCTCACGTTTGTTGCGTTCGACCTCATTCAGATTGGCTTCTGCCCAGCTAAACGGACCGTGCTGTTTGCGGTCCTCAAACCAGGCATCGCGAAGGGTGTCCGCATCCAGGGCGCGCAGCCCGATTTTCTCACACCATGCCGGGTCGGCGAGTTCCAGCTCTTTTACCATCAGGGCAAAAATACGATCCAGCAGGCCGTCAGACCCTTTGGCGATTTCATTCTCAACGACAAATTCAGTTAATACCGACAGCGGCTCGTAAGGAATAGGGCAGTAAAAATCGGCCTCAGGCAGAATGCCTGTCCGGGACATGAGAACTATTTTTAACGCCTCGCTGCCCTTATCCAGAACGAATTTGTCATCAACAAAGGCGCCATGCTGCATAACAACCGCCATGGCGGCGTCCAGTCCGCTTAATGAGGTCCCCATAATCCCCACCCGACAGGCTGGGATATCGGCGTCCATCAACCCGGACCAGGGGCTTGGGAAGAAGGTGCGCGTGGCCTCATCCTCATCAGGCCAGACGTGGCCGGTGGCGATGACGGCAAGATTGAAGCGTTCAGGTAAGCGGCTGTTATTTACCGAAAGCGTAACGCCGTCTTTGTCGGTGGCGATATCCGTCACCTCGGCGGATTCATGGATATCGACATGAAATCCCAGCCTGCGGGCCTCTTTGACCACCCTCAGAAAACTGTCACGAAAATATTCCCCCAGCAGGATTCGGGGCAGAAACTGCCGATCGTGCAGGGAAGCTTTATCGACGTGATAGCGGGCGAGATGGGCTGCACTCTGCTCTTTTAACCAGTCGAGGTAGGTCATAAAAACGGGCGGGATTTCAACGCTGGCAATATTCGCCAGCATCAGACGCGAGTTTTCATCAATTCGATAGGGCATGCCCACGCCCGCTTCCTCGGCTTTTTCGAAAATGGAAACGGCCAGTGGCGTTTTATGCTTCAGGAGCGCGTAAAAGGTGTAAATCCCTGTGGGGCCGGAGCCGATAATGGCGATTTTTTTCATCGACACTGTTCCTGCTTTTTTTTGTCATATGAAAAGCGTAGCAGGAGAAAGCGTAAAAAATCAGGCGATTGGGATTATTCAGACTACAAGAAGAGGATTTGCACCATTTCAGGACTGAAATGGTGCGTCCGAGTGGACTCGAACCACCGACCCCCACCATGTCAAGGTGGTGCTCTAACCAACTGAGCTACGGACGCAGAATGGTGCGTTCAATTGGACTCGAACCAACGACCCCCACCATGTCAAGGTGGTGCTCTAACCAACTGAGCTATGAACGCAACGTGTTGTCGGTGACAACGGGGACGAATATTAGCGGCACAGCACCGCAGTGGCAAGAGGCAAAATGCATTTTTCTCTCTGATTTCACGCGATTGCTTCATTACCGCGCAAAGTGAAGAGAAAGTAGCCGCCAGCAGGCGGCTACTGTGTATTTAACGTGCGGCGCGTTGCAAAATTACCGTGGATGGCTGACGTTGCAGGAAGCGCATACGCAGCATCATCATGATAGCCGCAGAGGTCAGACCGATAATAAAGCCGATCCAGAACCCTGCGGGCCCCATACGATCCACCACCAGATCGGTGAGCGCGAGAATGTAACCGCTCGGCAGACCCAACACCCAGTAGGCGATGAAGGTAATAAAGAAGATGGAGCGGGTATCTTTATAACCACGCAGTACGCCGCTGCCGATCACCTGGATGGAGTCAGAGATCTGGTATACCGCTGCCAGCAGCATCAGATGCGATGCCAGCATCACCACTTCCGGGTTGTCATTGTAGAGCAGGGCAATTTGCTCCCGGAGTGCGACGGTGAAAAGCGCGGTGCAGACCGCCATACAGACACCCACGCCCAGCCCGGTACGCGCAGCCGTTTGTGCATCAAGGGTTGAACCTTGCCCCAGACGGAAGCCGACGCGGATGGTGACCGCGGCCGCCAGCGACATCGGCAGGACGAACATCAGCGAGCTGAAGTTCAGCGCAATCTGGTGTCCGGCCACGTTCACAATGCCCAGTGGCGAGACCAGCAGGGCGACCACGGCAAACAGAGTCACTTCGAAGAACAGTGCCAGCGCAATGGGCAGCCCCAGCTGTACCAGACGCATCATAATGTGCCAGTCCGGCGTGCTGAATGAACGCTCATTACGGATATCACGCAGGGAGCGGGCGTGTTTAACAAAGGTAAGTATGCTAAAGAACATCACCCAGTACACCGCCGCTGTTGCCACGCCGCAGCCTACGCCGCCAAGCTCCGGCATGCCAAAATGGCCGTAAATAAAGATATAGTTCACCGGAATATTGACCAGTAAACCGATAAAGCCCATGACCATCCCCGGCTTGGTTTTTGCCAGGCCTTCGCACTGGTTACGCGCCACCTGGAAGAAGAGATAACCCGGTACACCCCAGAGCAGGGCGCGCAGATACCCCACGGCCTTGTCTGCCAGAGCCGGGTCGATATTATGCATGGCGCGAATGATATGCCCGGCGTTCCAGAGCACAATCATAATCAGTACGGAGACAAATCCAGCTAGCCAAAAGCCCTGGCGCACCTGATGGGCGATACGTTCACGTCGGCCGGAACCATTCAGCTGGGCGATAACCGGCGTGAGTGCCAGCAGCAGGCCGTGACCGAAGAGAATGGCCGGAAGCCAGATAGAGGTTCCGATTGCCACGGCGGCCATATCGGTGGCGCTGTAGCCACCGGCCATCACCGTATCCACAAATCCCATTGCGGTCTGGGCCACCTGCGCGATGATCACCGGGATAGCCAGTGCCAATAACTGCCGCGCTTCATTCATGTACTTCTGCACGTGAACACCTTTATTTTGTAGTTATATGAGAGACTAAAAAAGCCGCCGTAACTGGCAGCAAGAAGAAAAAGCAGAGGGGGTGCCAGCTATTGTAGCGGGCTTTAGCTATTAATCTAGTGAAAAAATCGCCAGAAAATGCGCTGCTCTGGCAACCTGTATTTCCAACTGTTATTGTGGTGGGATTAAACGGTGTCACCACCGTCCGGAAAATACAGGAGTTGTAAGCATGTTTACTGGTATTGTGCAGGGCACCGCTAAAGTGGTGTCCATTGATGAAAAACCTAATTTCCGTACTCACGTCGTTGAGCTGCCAGAATATATGCTGGATGGCATCGAAACCGGTGCCTCGGTTGCGCATAACGGCTGCTGCCTGACGGTGACCGAAATTCATGGCAACCAGATTAGCTTTGATTTAATGAAAGAAACGCTGCGTATCACCAACCTGGGCGAACTGGTGGTGGGCGATACCGTAAACGTAGAGCGTGCGGCGAAGTTCAGCGATGAAATTGGCGGCCACCTGATGTCGGGCCATATCATGACCACCGCCGAAGTGGCGAAAATTGTCACCTCTGAAAATAACCGTCAAATCTGGTTTAAAGTGCAGGATCCGTCATTAATGAAATACATCCTGTATAAAGGATTTATTGGTATTGATGGGATTAGCCTGACGGTCGGAGAAGTGACGCCGACGCGTTTTTGCGTGCATTTAATTCCGGAAACGCTACAGCGTACGACGCTGGGGGCGAAAAAACTGGGGCAGCGTGTGAATATCGAAATCGATCCGCAAACCCAGGCGGTCGTGGATACCGTCGAGCGTGTGCTGGCGGCGAAAGAGGCGGCCATAATAAAGGCCACCGAAGAAGAATAAAAAATAACCCCGGATACCCGGGGTTATTTTTTAGCGCGGCACACGTAAGCCGTGTTCAATCCCGCGACTAAAGACCACCTGCCAGAGCTGAATATCTCGCGCGCGGAACGCACCTGCGCAGGCATTCAGATAATAGCTGAACATCCGTTTAAATCGTTCAGAATAGTTGTCTGCAATCTCAGGCCACGCTTGCTGGAAACGTTCATGCCACGCCATAAGCGTGGTGTCGTAATCCGCGCCAAAGTTATGCCAGTCTTCCATAATGAAGTGGCTTTCGCTGGCGTTGGCAATCTGGCGAACGGAAGGCAAACAGCCATTCGGAAAGATGTATTTATTGATCCAAGGGTCAACGTTATTGTCCGTGCGCTTAGAGCCTATGGTGTGCAGCAGGAAAATGCCGTCGGGTTTTAAATTACGATCCACCACCTCAAAATAGGTGTCGTAATTTTTCGGCCCCACGTGCTCAAACATGCCCACGGAAACAATGCGATCAAACTGCTCGTTGAGGTCGCGGTAATCCTGCAGACGGATATCAACGTCGAGACCCTGGCAGCGCTCCCGGGCCATTTTTTGCTGTTCGGCTGAAATGGTTACGCCGACCACGCTGACGCCGTAGTGCTTCGCCATAAAATAGGCCAGACCGCCCCAGCCGCAGCCGATATCCAGCACACGCATACCGGGCTGCAGCTGCAGTTTCTCGCTAATCAGACGCAGTTTATCCTGCTGGGCTTCTTCGAGGGTTGTCGCCTTTTTCCAGTAGGCGCAGGAGTATTGCATGAAGGGATCCAGCATGCGGCTGAACAAATCGTTACCGAGGTCGTAGTGCTCTTTGCCCACGATCCACGCCCGCTTTTTGCTTTGCAGATTGAACAAACGGGCGGAGGCGACGCGCAACGTATCTTTTATATTGCGGGGAAGCTGGTTCTCCAGACCGGCGCGCAACACGCTGGCAAAGAAAATATCCAGCCGCTCGCAATCCCACCAGCCATCCATATAGCTTTCGCCCAGCCCTAACGATCCCTCGCGCAGCACGCGTTTAAAAAAATCGGGATGTTTGACCTGCGGATCGGAGGGTGAAGATCCGTTGATAGTGATGCCTGCACGACCTAACAGTTCACTGACGATCCGGGACCAGTTATCGTCCGGAACGCTGACTTCTTCTATACACGATGAACTCATAGCTTCTCCATCACCTTACTGTGATCAGAACCTTCAAACAGCGTAGACGCTTTTTATGGTTTGTGAGAAATCTCACGGTAAATACCGCGAGGCTAGTATCCGACGTAGAACAGAGGAAGGGAGATAACCCTTGCCGAAATGCCTTCCATGGTAAAACGGGAGCACTCCGGCTCCCGTTAACACTTAATATTTATCGTATTTAATCGAACCAAATTTAGTATAGGCCTCAAAATTTGGTGATTCAATAGAAAATTCTTAGCAACCTAATCACTGAAATGTTACATATTTTCCCCAGTGATTACGCGTGCGACGTTTCCGCCTGAGCATGGTTCTCAAGCTCGCGCTGTGCGGCGGATTGCATGCGATAACCCATTACTGCCAGCGCAACGGTGACCAGCATCACGCTGGTGGTAGTCAACAGCGGGGTGGCAATCAGCGCTGACACCACCAGGCTTGCCAGGAAGCACAGGCCGAGCTGCAGGGTATTTTGCAGCGCCGCGGCGCGTCCTGTCGCCTGCGGGAAAGGACGTAACGCCTGTGCGGCCACGATAGGGTAAATGGCACCGTTAGCCACCGCCATCACGCAGAACGGAATCAAAATCTCCGCCAGACCGACGCCTGGAATAAACCCAACGGCCCAGGTGGCGCCCACGCTCAAAGCAAACAGCGCCAGCAGCCAGGGCAGCATCTGCTGGCCTTCCCATTTCTGCAGCGCCGCACGGCAACCATATCCCCCCAGCAGGAAGGCGATGGTCTGTGGGACATAGCTCAGGCCAATGGCGGCCGGGCTGTATCCCATATCGTGCAGAATAAACGGCGAGCCGGTGAGCCAGGCGAAGAAGCTCGCCGAGCAGGCGGCATAGACCAGGACGTTACCACGATACGCTTTGGCGCTCAGCAGGAAGAGGAACGTGATCGGTTTAGCGTCAGCATGCGCCTCTTTTTTATGCGCGGGCTTGAGGGCAAACGCTGGCAGCATCAGTACCAGGGTGATGGCAAACAGCGTGGCAAAAATGGCCTGCCAGTCAAAGTGCGCGAGGATCCAGCTGCCCAGCAGGGGAGCGAGGGCGGGTGACAGGCCAACCAGCGGCATAATGGTGGCGAAAATTCGGTTGGTACGGTTGGCCGGGTAGTAGTCGGTCACGAGAGCCTGCCAGGTTACAGCCGCGGCACAGACGCCGACGGCCTGCACAAAGCGCAGCACCAGCAGCCAGGTCGCATCTCGTACCCACAACATTCCCAGACAGCCTGCGGCAAAAATAGCCAGGCCCAGCAACAACACCGGTTTACGCCCGAAGCGATCGGAGAGCGGGCCCCAGAGCAGCTGTGCGATGGCAAATCCGGCGAGGAACAAACTCAGGCTGGCGCTGATGGCCGCGGCTGGCGTTTGCAGATCTTCCTGCATCGCCGCAAACGCGGGCAGGTACATATCGGTGGCCAAAAAGCCCAGCACGCTCAAACCGCCGAGCCAGACTAAAAATCCATTCCTGGGTTGCATTGTTTTATTCTCCTTGAGGAGGCAGGTAGACACTGGCGCAGAGTGTAGGGAGTGCAAAGCGGGTTGTGAAACGCTAATATTTGGCGGTTGCATTCAAATTTTTTGCAGGCAGAAAATGTGGTCAGATTATTCTCTTGAAGTGGTGGATGCTGTCGCGCGTAACGGCAGCTTTAGCGGTGCGGCACAGGAGTTGCACCGCGTCCCTTCGGCTATCAGCTACACGGTGCGGCAGCTTGAAGAGTGGCTGGCGGTTCCGCTGTTCGAACGGCGGCATCGCGATGTGGAATTAACGCCTGCTGGCGCGTGGTTTTTGAAAGAAGGGCGTTCTGTTATCAAAAAAATGCAGATCACCCGCGAACAGTGCCAGCAGATCGCCAACGGCTGGCGCGGACATCTTTCCATCGCCGTGGACAATATCGTTAAGCCGGAGCGTACCCGGCAGATGATCGTGGATTTCTATCTCCATTTTTCAGACGTTGAACTTCGTGTCTCGCAGGAGGTATTCAACGGGGTCTGGGACGCGCTGGCGGACGGCAGGGCAGAGATGGCGATTGGCGCAACCCAGGCGATCCCCGTCGGGGGGCGCTATGCGTTTCGCGATATGGGCATGTTGAGCTGGAAATGCGTCGTGGCACACGATCATCCGCTGGCTGCCCTGGAGGGACCGCTGAGTGACGACACGCTGCGCAACTGGCCGTCGCTGGTGCTGGAGGATACCTCGCGCTCGTTGCCAAAACGTATTACCTGGCTTCTTGATAACCAGCGGCGGGTGGTAGCGCCGGACTGGGAATCCTCCGCGACCTGCCTCAGCGCCGGGCTGTGCGTCGCGATGGTTCCCGTCCATTTCGCTAAGCCGAGAATCGATACCGGTGAATGGGTCGAGCTGACGCTGGAGAATCCGTTCCCGGATGCGGCCTGCTGCCTGACGTGGCAACAAAATGATGTGTCGCCCGCCATGGCATGGCTACTGGATTATCTGGGAGACAGCGAAACGCTTAACCGGGAATGGCTACGGGAGCCAGCTTAGCTGGCTCCACACGAGATTAACGACGGTAGTCGCGGAATGGACCATCCGCAACGGAACGGCGCTCGATAAGGCGCGGGTGAACTTCAATGGACTGCGACTCTTCACGTTTGTTGACGATCCTGTCCATCAGCATATTGAAGGCCGTTTCACCGAGGGAGTCCTTAGGCTGGTGGATGGTGGTCAGCGCAGGCGTGAAGAAGCGCGCGTTGCGCACGTTGTCATAGCCGATCACGGAAATATCCTGCGGCACGCGCAGGCCCAGCTCATCGGCTGCACACAGAGCCCCCATCGCCATGATGTCCCCGCCGCAGAACACCGCCGTTGGACGATGCGGCTGAGAAACGATCTGCTGCATGGCGCGGTAGCCAGACTCCGGCTCAAAGTCGCCCTGCACGATCCAGTTTTCCGGCACGGTGATCAGCGCTTCTTCCATCGCCTTCATAAACCCGGCCAGACGGCCAGCACCGGTGTTGCGCTCGAGCGGCCCCGGGATCACGCCAATTTCACGGTGACCGCGTTCAATCAGATAGCGGCCCGCCATATAACCGCCTTCGAAGGCGTTATCGATGACGGAGTCGGTAAAGTCGGCGCGCGCTTCGCCCCAGTCCATCACCACCATTGGGATATGACGATACTCTTCCAGCATGGAAAGGACAGATTCCGGGTATTCGGAACACATCACCAGAAGGCCATCCACACGCTTTTGCGCCATCATCGACAGATAGGCGCGCTGTTTTTCAATATTGTTCCACGCGTTGCCGAGGATAAGGGTATAGCCTTTCTGGAAGCAGTTTTTCTCAACCGCTTCGATGATTTCGGCAAAATAGGCCGCTTCACTGCTGGTCGCCAGCAAACCAATGGATTTGGTGTGATTAACTTTAAGGCTACGCGCAACGGCACTCGGCGAGTAGTGCAGCTCTTTGATTGCCGCCCAGACGGCGTTGCGCGTCTCTTCCGCTACGAAGCGGGTTTTGTTAATTACATGTGATACGGTTGTAGTGGAAACGTTTGCGCGTTTTGCTACGTCTTTAATTGTTGCCATTAAATGTCACTCCAGACCATATCCTAAACTCCTGAAAACCTTGAAGGTAAACGTTTGCCTTCTCTCACCCTTATCACGCAATCTTGAATTGCGGCACGCCAGGAAAACGACACGGGACGTCAGGAGGGGGTCAATGGCCGGTACGCTAATAAATTTAGCGTGGAATTTTGTCCTATCTTGATGAAAAGGGGAAGAGCTAAAGTGGTTATCCGTTTAAATCCTGGAAGATTTTTGACGTAAATTGTGTAAAAATGAGCAAGCTCACTTTTCGTGGGGGGATTAAAAGGAGAAAAATTGATGAGTTCCGATCTGAAGTTTTCGCTGTTCACCACCGTTATTGTGCTGGCGCTGATTGTTGCTGCAGGTCTGACGGCTGCACTGCACTGATTTACGCGGAGGGGGCGTTCGCTCTCTCCCGCTTGCCCTCATTGTTACATCTCCGGCAAAAATCTTTTGCCAATTTGTTAACTTCTCATTTTTTGTGATTGATGTCATGCTTTCGGCTTCTTTGTTCTGTGTCACGACATGACACGGCATCCGGAGTTGACGCATGAAAATCAATTTTCCCCTGCTGGCCCTGGCGATTGGCGCTTTTGGGATTGGCACCACTGAATTTTCCCCTATGGGACTCTTACCGGTTATCGCCCGCGGTGTGGACGTCTCTATCCCTGCAGCCGGGATGTTAATCAGCGCCTATGCCATTGGTGTGATGGTAGGGGCACCGCTGATGACGCTGTTGCTTTCCCACCGAGCGCGCCGCAATGCGCTGATTTTCCTGATGGCTATCTTTACCCTTGGCAACGTGCTCTCCGCCATTTCGCCGGATTACACCACGCTGATGCTGTCACGTATCCTGACAAGCCTTAACCACGGCGCTTTCTTTGGGCTGGGGTCGGTGGTGGCGGCAAGCGTGGTGCCCAAACACAAGCAGGCGAGTGCCGTGGCAACCATGTTTATGGGCCTGACCATCGCCAACATTGGCGGCGTTCCTGCGGCCACCTGGCTGGGTGAGGTCATTGGCTGGCGTATGTCGTTCCTCGCAACCGCCGTACTGGGCGTTGTCGCGATGGTGGCCTTGTTCTTCTCTCTGCCGAAAGGCAGCGCTGGTGAGCGTCCTGAGGTACGTAAAGAGCTGTCGGTACTGATGCGCCCGCAGGTTCTTTCTGCGCTGCTCACCACCGTGCTGGGTGCCGGGGCGATGTTTACCCTTTACACCTATATTTCGCCGGTGCTGCATGACATCACTCACGCGACGCCGATCTTTATTACCGCGATGCTGGTGCTGATTGGCGTGGGCTTCTCGATTGGTAACTATCTGGGCGGGAAATTTGCTGACCGCTCCGTGAGCGGAACGCTGAAGGGTTTTCTGACCCTGCTGATTGTCATCATGATTGCCATTCCCTGGCTGGCTCGTAATGAGTATGGCGCGGCCATTGCGATGGTCGTCTGGGGTGCGGCCACCTTTGCCGTGGTTCCGCCGCTGCAGATGCGCGTAATGCGCGTCGCGCATGAGGCGCCGGGTCTTTCATCGTCGGTGAATATTGGCGCGTTCAACCTGGGCAATGCGCTCGGTGCCGCAGCGGGTGGTGCTGTTATTTCAGGTGGTCTGGGATACAGCTTTGTGCCGGTGATGGGGGCCATTATTGCCGCGCTTGGCCTGCTGTTAGTGATGATGTCGGGTCGTAAACAGCCTGAAGCGGCCTGTGCTGCCGAATAAAAAAACGCAGAAGGGGAAACCCTTCTGCGTCTCTCTTACGCGGCGAAGTTCTTCGCCACAAAGTTCCAGTTAACCAGTGCCCAGAAGTGCTCCAGGTAGTTAGGACGCGCGTTACGGTAATCAATGTAGTATGCGTGTTCCCAGACATCCACGGTCATCAGCGGTGTCGCGCTGGTGGTCAGTGGTGTACCCGCGTTAGACGTGGAGACGATAGCCAGTTTGCCATCGGCCTCTTTTACCAGCCATGTCCAGCCAGAACCGAAGTTTTTGATTGCGGCATCGGTAAATTTCGCTTTGAACTCCGCAAAGCTGCCAAAGGCGGCGTTAATCGCAGTAGCCAGTTCACCGGTCGGCTCGCCGCCAGCATTTGGTGCCAGGCAGTGCCAGTAGAAGGTGTGGTTCCACACCTGAGCAGCGTTGTTGAATACGCCACCGTCTGAACTGCGGACGATCTCTTCCAGCGTTTTGCCTTCAAAATCGGTGCCCTTGATCAGGTTGTTCAGGTTGGTGACATAGGTCTGGTGATGTTTGCCGTAATGATATTCCAGGGTTTCCGCAGAAATGTGCGGTGCCAGGGCGTCTTTTGCATACGGTAGTGCAGGTAATTCGAACGACATTGCTTCTCTCCTTATTGTATTTTGCGTTGCCAATAACCACACAGACAACAAGGACAGGATAGCAAATTGAAAGGGTATGCAAAAGAGGAACTTACCCTGCCGTGGTGACGGCAGGGCAGGGTTTAGCGGATGGTTTTCGGCGTCATGACGCGGCGTGCGCCGACGTAGTGACGCACCCAGTAGTCTTCGCTAAGCGAGGTGATCTGAATGTCCTGACCGCTTCGTGGGGACTGAATAAACTTCCCGTTACCCACATACACGCCGACGTGATCAGCCGTACCGCGACCCTGGGTGCGGAAGAAGACCAGATCGCCATTTTGCAGCTCGCCACGGTTAACAGGGGATGCGTCGCGCAGGTGGTACATTTCATTGGCGGTGCGCGGAATGCGGAATTTCACCAGATCTTTATAGGCGTAATACACCAGCCCGCTGCAGTCAAAACCGGTGCGGGGAGAGGTGCCACCCCAGCGATACGGTTTGCCAATTTGCCCCATCAGCTTATTCATCGCCGTTTTTTGCGCTTTCTGTACCCGAACCTTATGCGCGTCGGCAATTTTTGTCACTTTCGTGCATTTGGCTTTATGCCCTTTGCGCGTAGTGCATTTTTCCGTTACGAGGTTGGCAGCAGTTTTTGAGGCTTTACGTTTCGATGCGAGGGCAGTGCGGGAAGATGTTGATTTCGATTTGCTGGAGGCGGTCTTTTTCGTTTGAGCGGTTGTTTTTTTCTTTTCGTTCTTACTGGTAGTCTTTTTTTTACGTTCTGTAGTTTTTGCCAGATGCGTTTTTTGCACAGCAGAGTGCCGCGCCTGTTGAGAGGCGTTTGCCGCTGGCGTGAAAGAGAGTGATGTAAACAGTAAAGCACAGAGCGTGATCGAGATTTTATTTATCCGCGCCACTGGGCAGTCCCCTGATAAATGCAGGTCATCAATAATACCCGCGTGTGATTTACAAAGCCCGTCGATTCTAATCCATAAAAACCCGAGAAGTTAATAGCATTTTTCAATCTAAAAACCTGTTTCGTTAACAAGTGCAAAAAAATTCATCGATTTGTCGCACAATTGTTCACGCCCTAAGCAAAACCCTGCCTGCCGCAGGGTTAAGCACCATTTACAATGCAACTTTTCGCCACTCGCGATAAAATAGCTATACGTGACAAAAATGTTATTTTCCGATGCCAGTCTGAACCGCTACAATGTCAGACTAATGCCGTAACAGAAGTTAAAGGAAGCAAGACATGAGCACCACTATTGAAAAAATCCAGCGCCAGATCGCTGAAAACCCGATTCTGCTGTATATGAAAGGTTCTCCGAAGCTGCCAAGCTGTGGCTTCTCCGCGCAAGCGGTTCAGGCGCTGTCTGCCTGTGGTGAACGTTTTGCTTACGTTGATATCCTGCAAAACCCGGACATCCGCGCTGAGCTGCCAAAATACGCGAACTGGCCGACGTTCCCGCAGCTGTGGGTCGACGGTGAACTGGTTGGCGGTTGCGATATCCTGATTGAAATGTATCAGCGCGGCGAACTGCAGCAGCTGATCAAAGAGACGGCTGCGAAGTACAAAACCGAAGAGCCGGACGCAGAGTAATTTTCTGCGCAAATAAAAAAGCGACCTTAAGAGGTCGCTTTTTTTTATTCTTCGCTGTCGCCCATCGCCAGCGGCCAGCCGCCCAGACGCTTCCAGCGGTTGACTATTTCACAGAACAGCTCTGCGGTGCGCTCCGTATCATACAGCGCGGAGTGCGCCTGCGTGCCGTCAAACTCAATCCCGGCCGTAATACAGGCTTTTGACAAGACCGTTTGTCCCAGTGCCAGGCCACTCAGTGCGGCGGTGTCAAAGGTCACAAACGGGTGGAAGGGGTTACGCTTAAGAGAGGCTCGCTCGGCGGCGGCCATCGTAAAGCTGTGATCGAACGTGGCGTTATGCGCCACCATAATGGCACGGCTGCAGTTGCTCTCTTTCATGCCTTTACGCACCATTTTGAAAATGGCGTGCAGCGCGTCATATTCGCTCACCGCACCGCGCAGCGGGTTATGCGGATCGATGCCATTAAACGCCAGCGCCTCTGGCTGCAGGTTTGCGCCTTCAAAGGGCTCAACGTGGAAATGCAGCGTGGTGTCCGGTGTAAGCCAGCCCTCTTCATCCATCTTCAGCGTGATGGCGGCAATTTCAAGCAGCGCATCGGTTTTAGCGTTAAATCCGGCTGTTTCGACATCAATGACAACAGGATAAAAACCACGAAAACGGTCGCACAGACCGGTAAGTTGAGCGTTATCGGACATCAGGGTCTCTTACAAGGGGAAAAAAGCAGAGCGCATTATGGCAAATTTTGGCGTGGGATGCAGTAAAACAACGGGCGCATAGTGCGCCCTGAGGGATCAGTTGCCCAGACCGCGACCGGCGTCTTTGGCTTCAATCAGCTCGATTTTATAACCGTCTGGATCTTCAACAAACGCAATCACGGTGGTGCCGCCTTTTACCGGGCCCGCTTCACGCGTGACGTTGCCACCGTTGCTGCGAATGCGTTCACAGGCTTCTGCCGCGTTGTCCACTTCCAGCGCGATGTGGCCATAGGCCGTGCCCAGCTCATAGCTGTCGACGCCCCAGTTATAGGTCAGCTCGATAACCGCTTCATCCGTTTCCGGGCCGTAACCCACGAATGCCAGCGAGTATTTGTATTCCGGGTTTTCGCTGGTGCGCAGCAGCTTCATACCCAGTACGTTAGTGTAGAAATCGATGGAACGTTGCAGATCGCCAACGCGCAGCATGGTGTGAAGTAGGCGCATAATTTCCTCATTAACCAATGGAGTAGAGTATCTTTTTGAACAGAAACGATGTTTTAGTATAGCGGCGAAAGGCCGCCGCTATCAATGCACAACGGAGAGATTACAGCGTAGGGTAGTCGGTATAGCCTTCCGCGCCGCCGCCGTAGAAGCTTTCCGGGCGCTGTGGGTTCAGCGCTGCTTTCTGCTGCAGACGGGCAACCAGGTCCGGGTTGGCAATGTAATCACGACCAAAGGCCACGGCGTCGATCAACCCTTTATTAATCAGATCTTCGGCTTTCTCAGGCGTATAGGCCCCCGCACCGATGATCACCCCGTGGAAACGCTCGCGCACTTTCTGGCGGAAGGCCTCAGAGTAAGGCTGACCACCGGCCCAGTCCGGCTCAGACATGTGCAGATACGCGATACCGCGTTTCGCCAGTTCTTCAATCAGATACAGCGCGTCCGCTTCTTCGTTCGGACCGTTGTCGACGTTCTGGAACGTACCGATTGGGGAGACGCGAATACCAATACGGTCCGGGCTCCACTCCTGACAAACGGCATCAACCACTTCCAGCACCAGACGGGCGCGGTTTTCGACGCTGCCACCGTACTGGTCGGTGCGGTGGTTGGACGACGGTGAAAGGAACTGGTGCAGGAGGTAACCGTGCGCGGAATGCAGTTCAACCAGATCAAAACCGGCTTCGCGGGCGTTAACTACGGCCTGACGGAAATCGTTCACGATACCCGGGATCTCGTCCAGCTCAAGGGCGCGTGGCGTTGAGGTATCGACGCGGATCGCGTTACCGTTTTCATCGCGCAGGGAAGTGCGGGTATTCGCATTCAGGGCCGACGCGGAAACCGGCGCCTGACCGCCAGGCTGAATGCTGCTGTGAGAGATACGACCGGTGTGCCACAGCTGAACCGCAATGCGACCCTCTTCGGCGTGAACGCCAGCGGTGATTTTCTTCCAGGCGGCAATCTGCTCCGGGCTGTGCAGGCCTGGTGCGCCGGCATATCCCTTCGCCTGTGCGGAAATCTGCGTGGCTTCAGTGATGATGAGACCAGAGCTGGCGCGCTGACGATAATATTCACCCATCAGTGGGGTTGGGATATCACCCGGCTCTATGCTGCGCAGACGGGTGAGTGGGGCCATAAACACGCGGTTTGGTGCGGTGACGGCGCCCACTTTCAGTGGGGTGAAAAGTTTTTCAGCTGACATAACGACTCCTGAGTAGACCAGTCGACTAGTAATTAAGTAAATAAAAACGCCTGCTACACGCCAGGCGCAGTAATGCTGCTATTAACATGTGCCAGTGCGCTTTCCAGCGGCACGGCACTGCGGGAAATTTTGGCCTGCAGGTTCGCCCCTAACCAGAGCGAATATAAAACCTGCGCCTGGGTTAACGCCTCACCGGCGAAGGCCAGCGTTTTTTCACGGCGGCCATTCTCAAGCGCCTGCGCCAGCAGGGCGATCACGCCGCTGGCACCTTTATCCATTGCCGCGCGCATATCTTCGGAGAGATCGCACACTTCTGCAGAGAGTTTTACCGTCAGGCAACCGCTGATAATGCCCTGCTGACAGAACTGGTTCAGCGTTTCCTGATAGTAGTTGAGAACACGATCCCGATAGTTTCCTTCACCACTGGCGAAATGGGTGGCCAGGCGTTGATGGTAGCTGGCATAGTGCCGCTCCAGCATCGCCACGCCAAACGCCTCTTTGGATCGGAAGTAGTGATAAAACGACCCCTTTGGCACTTCAGCGGTTTTAAGTAACTCGCTTAACCCCATACCGGTAAACCCGCGATGCATGCAAAGCCGCTCGCCGGTCGCCAGTAAATGTTCGCGTGTATCGTGCTCAGTATTTCTGCTCATGGCCAAACTCTAATAGACCGTTCGGTCTATTGCAAGGGCGTTTACTGACGACATGCGCGCAGGATATCCAGTTGCTGCTGATAAACCGTTGATTTCACATCCATCATACCCAGTACAGTAGAGAACAGATTATCCTGCGAAACCGCATTTTTTGCTGCATAGTCGCGCAGGCACTGCGCGTTGATACCAAAGTTTTTCGCGTAGTCCGGTGATAACCAGAACATAAACGGAATGTGCGTTTGTTGCTCTGGCGCCAGCATGTACGGCGTGCCGTGCAGATAAATTCCGCTTTCGCCCAGCGATTCGCCGTGGTCGGAAAGGTAAATCAGCGCGGTGTTCATATTCGCCTGACGTGCCTTCAGCGCATCGATGGTTTTGCTGACCACGCTGTCGGTATACAGAATGGTGTTGTCATAGGTATTCATCAGCGCCTGGTGATCGCAATCCTGAATTTCATTGGTGTCGCAGGTTGGGGTAAATTTGCGGAAATTATCCGGGTAACGGTGATAGTAAGCCGGGCCGTGGCTGCCCATCAGGTGGATAACCAGTACGGTGTCCTGTTTCAGGCCGTCCAGCACGTTGTCGAGACGGTAGAAGTTCACATCATCAATACAGGACTTGTCTTTGCAGAACTGATCCAGGTTCCACTGGGTCATATCAGTATGGGGTACGCGGTCGCAGGCACCTTTACAGCCGCCGTCATTGTCGCGCCACAGCAGGTTGATTCCCGCGTGTTTGAGCACATCGAGTAACCCTTCCTGGTGATGCGCCAGGTCGGCATCATATTTGCTGCGCGTCATCCCGGAGAACATGCAGGGAACGGAAACGGCCGTTTCGGTACCGCATGACGTGGCCTGCGGGAAGTTGATGACATCCTGCTTTTTCAGTTCCGGGTTCGTTTCACGGGCATAACCATTCAGCGAGTAGTTCGCGGCACGTGAGGCCTCACCGACAACCAGCACCAGAACCGTTTTCTTGTTCTGTCCTGCAATCAGCGGGCCTTTATGCGCATCTTCACCTATACGCACCAGCGTTTGGTCACCTTCGAACCAGCGCATTTTGCTGTATTTCATCATGGCGCTGATGTAGTTAGCAGGGGTGACCATCTTGACGATGCTCTTATTGTTGCGAAACAGCGACGCATAATCTTTATAAAACACGGCGGCGACGAGGATGATCACCAGCAGGGCGCCAAGCATGGCGGCAACGCGCATCAGCAGCGCATACCACCATTTTCCGGTCTGAATACGCGTCATCGCCAACACCACGGAAGGAACCAGTCCTGCTATGACAATCCACAGAATCATCTGCGGCGTGACCAGCGCTGTGGCTTCCTGGGAGTTGGTTTCGAACACGTTAACAATCATGTTCTGATCGATAACCGCGCCATAGGTATACATAAAGTACGTTGCCGCGGCACAGCCGACGGTTAAGACGATCAGCAGCGGCTTACGGATAAAGGGGATATTGAGCAGGCTGAAGACAATCACCCAGCCGCAGAACAGCACCAGCGGCACGGACGCGGCAAAAAGGATATCGTGAAGCCTTGCCGGGGCAATAATGGCCCAGCTACGTTGAATAAACAGTGCGTTTATCAGCGTAAAGAAAAGCGCACAACCCAGAGTGAATTTTATATCGTTACACTGTAACTTCTTCGTTAACCACATCGAAAAGAAACCTGTCATCATATTGATGAGGCGAGTATAGAGAGGGAAGATTAGTGAAACCTTAATGCCACAAAACTGTGGTAAAGCCCTTGCACGTGGGGCGTTTAACGTCTTCACTGTAGGTGAGTGTCGGTATTCGGAGGTGAACGTGGCAGAGCAGCTGGAGTTTTTCCCCATCCAGAGCCCGTGCCGGGGGATTTGTCAGGTGGATGAGCGCGGTTATTGCCGTGGGTGTATGCGTACCCGCGACGAGCGGTTTAACTGGCAAAATTTCAGCGACACGCAAAAGCAGGAGGTGCTTCGCCTCTGCCGCCAGCGGTTTCTGCGCAAAATACGTGCAAACAAGCCCGGTGAAACCGAAGAACCCCAGCAACCTTCACTGTTTTAACACGCTTATTGCGTATACTCATGACATCACTTCCTTGAGGAAAATGTTATGGTTCAGCGTATTACCCTTGCCCCCCAGGGGCCAGAATTCTCCCGCTTTGTGATGGGTTACTGGCGCCTGATGGACTGGAATATGTCCCCCCTGCAGCTGGCGAGCTTCATCGAGGAGCACCTCGATTTAGGGATCACCACCGTCGATCATGCTGACATTTATGGCGGCTATGCGTGTGAAGCGGCGTTCGGAGAAGCCCTCAAGCTGGTTCCGGCGCTACGTGAGCGGATGGAAATTGTCACCAAATGCGGTATTGCCACGACGGCAAAACCTGAACATACCCTTGGTCATTACATTACCGATAGCGCACATATCATCAAAAGCGCCGAGCAGTCGCTGGTGAACCTGGCGACGGATCATATCGACCTGCTGCTGATCCACCGTCCCGACCCGTTAATGGATGCCGATGAGGTCGCCGAAGCCTTCCTGGCGCTGCATCAAAGCGGCAAAGTGCGTCATTTTGGCGTCTCAAACTTTACCCCGGCGCAGTTTGCGCTGCTGCAGTCTCGTCTGCCCTTTACCCTGGCCACCAACCAGGTGGAAATCTCCCCGGTGCATCAGCCATTGTTGCTGGATGGTACGCTCGATCAGCTGCAACAGCTGCGCATCCGTCCTATGGCGTGGTCTTGCCTTGGTGGCGGTCGTCTGTTCAATGACGATGAATTTCAGCCGCTGCGCAATGAGCTGGAAACCATTGCCCGTGAACTGAACGCTGAGAACATCGAACAGGTGGTTTACGCGTGGATCCTGCGTCTGCCGTCGAAACCGCTACCGATCATTGGTTCCGGTAAAATTGAACGCGTCCGTTCTGCCCTGGCGGCTGAAGAGCTGCAGATGAGCCGTCAGCAGTGGTTCCGCATCCGCAAAGCTGCGCTCGGTTACGACGTACCGTAAACCGGTAAAAATGTGACTTTCCGGTGAAATCTTTGCCTCTGGTATACACTTAAGAGGCAAAAAATAACCAGCGGAGGTCATATGAAGCGTTTTGCTCTGGCACTGGTCACGCTGGTTGTTTGCGCAGGGGCGCAGGCAGCCAGCGATGAAGTAGAAATGAATCTCGTCACCTCGCAGGGCGTAGGTCAGTCCATCGGCACAGTGAAAATCACTGAAACCGACAAAGGACTGGAATTTGCGCCCGATCTCAAGGCCCTGCCTCCCGGCGAACATGGTTTTCATGTTCATGCTAAGGGGAGTTGTCAGCCCGCGTTAAAAGAGGGTAAACCCTCGGCAGCAGAGGCGGCAGGCGGCCACCTTGACCCACAACATTCCGGTAAGCATGAGGGCCCGAACGGAATGGGCCATCTGGGCGATCTGCCCGTGCTGGTGGTAAATAATGACGGCAAAGCCACGGATCCGGTTGTTGCGCCACGCCTCAAAAAGCTGGATGAGGTGAAAGGCAAGGCGCTAATGATCCACGTCGGCGGCGACAATATGTCCGATCAGCCGAAACCGCTTGGTGGTGGTGGGGCACGCTATGCCTGCGGGGTGATCTGATCCCCAATCGTCCCCGGCGGCGGCGCTTGTTCCAGCTGCGAGAGGGAACAGTGCAGCCGCCAGATTATCGACGCTAAATCACGCGCGGCGGGCTGATGGTGGTGAGCAAGACTGTCGCAGATCCGCTGCAGTTCAGTCAGCGTCGCTTCCAGCGGGCGTTGCTGAACGCCGCGTTCACTCATCACATCGCGTAGCAGAGAGATGCACACGTCGCGCACCTGCGACAGCGGATCGGAGCGTGTCTCCCATGCGCGAAGTTGCCAGACCACGTGGGAACAGTTCAGCAGGACCACTCCCCAGCGCAGCAGCCAGCGGCGGGAAAGCGAGTCCTGGCTGTTATTGAGCTGGCTGACATGGTGGTACACCAGGGATTCATACTCACTTTCACGCAGATGCGGTTTACGGCTGAGCTGATCGACAAACCCCCGACGAAGCTCGCGGATATGGCGTCGGCTTTTACGCGCGTCTGAGCCGGGGCGTAATACGGCAAAAGCCAGCCACGCCAGACCTACGCCCAGGATTTTTGCCAGATTGTCATTGAGAAAATCGGCGTAATCATAAACCGGCGGGTTTGTGACTGAGATAAACGAGCCCATAAAGACAATCAACTGACCCCAGAGCCCCGCAAGTTTGGGCATTTGCAGCTTCAGAAGCTGCATCGTGGTTAATAGCGGAAACAGAAACAGCAGGAACTGCCACAGGTCGCTTATCTGCACCATCAGGCCGAACTTGACCACAAAGCTGAACAGCGATAACAACACCAGCGTGCGCAGCAGCAGCGTAAGCGAGTTGAACGGCGAGGCGGCGACGGAGTAGAGCACGCAACTGATGGCGGCCAGCGTGAGCGCGGCGGAGCCAGATTCCCACTGCGTGGTGATGCTCCATGCCCCCACCAGCGTCAGGGCGCAAAAGGTTCGAAAACCGCTCCACAGCGCTTCCAGATAGTCAGTGTGCCGCGCCAGCGCCGGGCTACTGGGAACGGCGAATTCCGTTATCGGCGTGGCATTTTCAACGGCCTTGATCCAGCGACTGCTGTGCAGGTACAGGCGGCAAAAGTAGTTCAGACGCTGCCAGAAGGCGCGGTGGCGATAATCGTACTCATCTTTCGGCGCAAGCGGGGCGATAATGCGGGCCACCGTGTAGATGTCGGCATCCGGGCGGGCAAGGGCTGCGAGCAGCGTTTCAATGATGGCGCGGGTGTTTTCCGGTGGCGTTGACCAGTTGAGTAACATCCGGCGCAGGCTGGAGATCGCACTGGTCATCCGTAGCTGCTGGTGAAGCAGGTAGTTCAGCAGGGTATTCTGGCGGCGAAAACGATAATGGCTCCAGAAGGCCTGAATGCGTAACAGATTCATGGTCAGGATCTGACCAATCACCTTTTCATGCGCCAGGCGAATCTCATCGTTAGTATCCGGCTGCCAGAGCAGGCTCGCATGTTCCAGCAAGCGGGTATGCATGGTCTTCAGCGCCGTGATAAGCGCGGTGCCGTCGGAGGTGCTGGGCAGGATCATCATCATAAACCCGCCGCTCAGAATACCGACAATAACTTCACAGACGCGCGCCTGGGCGATATCCCATAACTCGGTGGTATCGAGAACGTTAACTACCGGAAAGGCAATAATCGCGGCGGTATAGCCCGCCAGCTGGAAGGCGTAGGCGACGTTGTTGGTAAAGTGGGCGCAGGCCCAGGTGCAGCATCCCAGCCATGCCGCCATGCTCAGTAAAAAAAGCCACGGATCGTTCAGGGTATGGCCTGCAATAATCAGCGCCGCAGTGGCACCGAGCAGGCTGCCCGCGATGCGCCCAAGGCTTTTACTGATCACTCCGCCAACGGTCGGGAAGCTCACGACCGCCGCGGAGGTCATGGCCCAGTAAGGCTCGTCAAGGTTCAGATAGTAGGCGACGGTCAGCGCAAGGCACATGGCAATGCCATTGCGCAGGGCGTAGCGCCACTGAGGGCGCGTTGCTTTCATCCACGGCAGATTTCGCCAGGATAAGGCATTCATCAGGGTGTTCCGATCGAGACAGTACAGGTTGTGCCGGAGACCAGCGTTAACCCCTGCGGTAAGCGGTCAAATTCAACCCGAACCGGCACGCGCTGGGCCAGGCGCACCCAGGGGACATTAGGTTTGATGTCGGGAACCAGGCCAGAATCGGTTTCAACGCTCTGATCGTAAATGGCACGGCCAATGCTGGAAACGTGACCCTGTAACCTTTGCGAGCCGCTATAAAGCGTTATCGTGGCAGGGGCACCTTCCCGAATATGGCGAAGTTTGGTCTCTTCAAAATAGCCCACGACGTAAAACGAGTGGCTGTCGACCAGCGCGAAAATCGGTTGGCCGGTGGTGGCATAATTACCCACGCGGGCAGAGAGGTTCGTCACCCAGCCATCGACAGGGGCCTGTACCACGGTTTGCGTCAGTTCCCATTGCGCCTGTTTGAGCGTTGCCTCTGCCACATTGACGTTGGCCTGCATCGCCTTGACGTTGATGTTGGCGGTGTCCAGGTCTTCGGCAGAGATATAGTTTTGTGATAAATGCCGACGACGCGTGGCTTCGTTGTTCGCTTTCGCCAGCTCAGTCTGGGCCTTAGCCAGCTGCGCCTGGGCGTTTAGGATCGCGATATGGTAAGGGGTGTCGTCAATGCGGAATAAAACATCTCCCTTTTTAACGAACTGGTTATCCTTAACCAGAAGCGCCGTGATACTGCCAGATACCTGCGGGGTGATACTCACCTGCTCAGCGCGAATTTTACCGTCGCGTGTCCAGGGTGACTGCATATAAAAATTCCACAGCCACCAGCCGGCAACCAGGGCCAGAGCCAGGACAAAGAGGGTGGAAAAGTACTTCAGCGTTTTCAGGGGCATAATCACCACACAATCAGCACAGCAAGGCCAAGAGACACGGAGAGGGCGAACAGGGAGAGATCCATCAGCATGGGGTGCCAGATCTCGCCAGAATACATCCAGTCGCGGAGCAGACGATGCGCGACAAGCCAGATCACAAATCCCACCAGAACGGCTTTAAACAGGGGAGGAAAGTAGACTGATGCACCGAAGATCAGGTCCTGAAGGGGCAGCCCCTCTGAGCGATGAAAAAACGTCACGAGCAGAGATCCTTTGCAGTGAACAGAATGCCGGGATGGCTTGTCTTAATGAGATGGAACATCACTTTTCAGTGTAAGTCATACTTTTAAATTTGATGAATGTCGTAATGCATTTGTTTTGGCAATACAAATGCTGCACACTATTCTAAAATCAGTATAATAACTTAGCAAGCTAATTATAAGGAGATGAAATTGGAATCGCCATTAGGTTCTGATCTGGCAAGGTTGGTACGCGTCTGGCGTGCTCTGATTGACCATCGCCTGAAACCTCTGGAATTGACACAGACGCATTGGGTCACGCTGCACAACATTCATCAGCTGCCGCCCGACCAGTCACAAATTCAACTGGCAAAGGCGATTGGTATTGAGCAGCCGTCGCTGGTGCGTACGCTTGACCAACTGGAAGAGAAGGGGCTGATCTCCCGACAAACCTGTGCCAGCGACCGTCGCGCCAAGCGGATTAAACTCACTGAGAAAGCGGCTCCCATTATCACTGAAATGGAAGCAGTGATTACCAAAACCCGCGGTGAGATCCTGTCCGGGGTTTCCCCTGCGGAGCTTGAAATGCTCATCAGTCTGATTGGGCGTCTTGAGCAGAACATTCACGACCTGCAGGCACGCGACGCCTGACCTTATCAGGCCTTGCACTCGCAAGGCCTTTTATCATCTGGAGACGATCACTCGGTTGCGACCCGTCTCTTTCGCCTCATACATCGCTTTATCAGCCTTTTCCACACACTCTTCAGCCGTCGTCTCCACGGACGTTGCCGTAAAGACGCCCATGCTGATGGTAATGGGCTCCGGAAGCTGTCCCCCGCTGCTGGTCTTATCAAAGCTGCTCAGCTTCAGGCGGATGCGTTCCGCCACCTGGTACGCGGCTTCTGAAGAGGTGTTGGTTAACATCAACACAAATTCCTCACCGCCAATACGCGCGGCAATATCCTGAGGCCGTACGGAATCCATCAGCAGATGCGCCACAAACTGCAACACTTTGTCGCCCTGCAGATGGCCGTAGCAGTCGTTGATGCGCTTGAAGCGGTCGAGATCGCTGACGATAACCGAAACCGGACGGCTGGCTTTACAGGCACCGAGTGCCTAGTTTAGCGAGTCGTAAAAATAGCTGCGATTGTAGAGGCGGGTCAAAGGATCGCGAATCGATTTTTGATACGACTGTTGATATTTCAAATGCGAGTCGCGATAGAGTCTAAAGACATCATAAAGCAGAACAAAAATAATCAATAACGTCGCAACAGTTTCAAATAAGCGCGCTCGATACCAGGAAATATCCTCCGCGTGTCCGCCTGCTAATAGCATCGCGAGCGTCACGATATAACAGACATAAAAAATTACCGCCCACCCAAAAAATATTGCGTACGCGGGTAATAACCATTAGCGTTGCTAATGTCACCACCCAAAGAATAATCAAGACGATATTTATTGCATGGCTCCAGAGAACCATAAATTGATGGGTTTCATTATCCACCAGGTCTAACGACATTAATGATGAGTGGCTGGAGCTAAGCCAGGCCAACAGCACCATGCCCACCATAAACAGAAATGTACCGGCAACAATGGCGATATGCGCCGCACGTGAAAGCGGATTATCCCTGACGATATATAGCAGGGCCGACGCAATCATCAGTACCGCCATTAACAGATGGCGGTACATAAAGAAGATCATCGTATCGTTATAGTCCACGACGTTGAGCTGGTAGAGATCAAGCCAGGCCGGGAAACTGGTAAGCGTACCCACCATCAGCATGGCTGAACCGGCAAAGGCAAAAGCGATAGCAATCAGGTACAACCGTCTTCTGTCACACCAGTATTTCATGGCCATAAAGCAGGCAATAAACAGATGGAATACCAGTAAAAAAATGGTGAGTGTAGGGAATAAAAGCGGTGAGAAAGAGGGAACCCATTCGACCAGTTTTAAAAATAAAATTTGTAATATTCCAATTACGACAATGCACCCTAAACAGAATGGAATATAGGGCTTTTTCACGTACCGGGAGATCGCAAGCATAAGTGTTTTTCAACGAAAATAATAAATAAAAAAGTTAATTGAGATTAGCCTAATGCAAAAGAGAGGGGAATACTTTGCGCAGGAACAAGATACGGCGTGGTTAATTATTCATTGCCTGAATAAATTTTGTAAAACTATTTATTATAATGATGCTATTTGTAAAAGGATGCGGCCTGGCAGCCACATCCTTTTTATGAATTAACGCGGAGAAACGGTAACCTGGCTACCGTTGCTTGCCAGCACGACGCGCTGACCGGCAGAGAAGCGGGTGCTGCCCTGTTTCTGCACAACCATAATGGTGCTGCCGTCGTCTTTACGAATTTCCAGCTCTACGCCCTGGGTTTTATTCATCGCACCCTGAACGCCCTGGCCTGCTACGCCACCCGCAACGGCACCTGCCGCAGTCGCCAGAGAACGGCCTGTACCACCGCCTACGGTGTTACCCAGGAAGCCACCCAGAACCGCACCGCCGATGGCACCCATGACGTTGTTCTCGTCACCACCCTGAATTTGAACAGGACGTGCGTTAACAATCGTACCGTAAGTCACGTTCTGAACCTGTTTCGCTTCAGAAGCGCTATAAACGTCGCCAGAAAGTGAACTGTCATTCACACAGCCAGCCAGAGTTAAACCAATCAGCGAAACGCCCAGTACACGTAAAATCATTTGAATCTCCTGTTCACCAAAAACGCCCAATCCGGGCATCCGTTATGGCTAAATTATATGGCATAAAGGGCCATCGTTCATATCTTTGCACTAACAATCGGAAAATTGTACTTGAATTTGACTTAACGAGAGATAAACAAAATTTCGACGCGTTACCTCACTGAGAGTGTTAAAAAATATTATCGCCTGATGGCAAAGCGGGGCTGTTTATGGTTGAGTGGTTATCCTTAGCCCACGCAACGTAAGGAAAGCGCATGAAATCGGGTCGCTATATTGGTGTGATGTCTGGCACCAGTCTGGATGGGGTAGATGTCGTTCTGGCCGCCATAGACGAAAACATGGTGGCACAACAGGCAAGTCTGACCTGGCCTATCCCTGTTTCGCTGAAAGAGGAGATCCTGAGCATCTGCCAGGGGCAACAGCTGACGCTTTCGCAGCTTGGACAGCTTGATGTCAGGCTGGGGGCGCTGTTTGCCGATGCGGTGCTGGCGCTGATGCAGAAAGAGAATCTCCGGCCGCAGGATGTGGTCGCGATTGGCTGTCACGGGCAGACCGTCTGGCACGAACCCACTGGCGATGCGCCGCATACCATGCAAATTGGCGATAATAATCAGATTGTGGCAAAAACGGGCGTCACGGTCGTGGGTGATTTCCGGCGTCGCGACATCGCGCTGGGCGGGCAAGGTGCGCCGCTGGTGCCGGCCTTCCACCAGGCGTTGCTGGGGCACTCGTCAGAGCGCCGTATGGTGCTTAACATTGGCGGTATTGCCAACCTGTCGATGCTGATCCCGGGCCAGCCGGTACGGGGATATGATACCGGCCCGGGTAACATGCTTATGGATGCCTGGATCTGGCGTCAGTGCGGTAAACCGTATGATAAAGACGCGGAGTGGGCGAGCGAAGGCAAAGTCATTATCCCGCTGCTGCAGTCCATGCTTAGCGATCCCTGGTTTGCCTTGCCGGCACCAAAAAGCACGGGACGCGAGTACTTTAACTATGGCTGGCTTGAACGTCAGCTGGCTCGGTTCCCGGCGCTGGCACCGCAGGATGTTCAGGCGACGCTGGCCGAGCTCACGGCGGTCTCCATATCAGAACAGGTACTTTTGAGCGGTGGCTGCGAACGTCTGCTGGTCTGCGGGGGCGGAAGCCGCAACCCGCTGGTGATGGCGCGCCTTGCCGGCTTGTTGCCGGGCACCGAAGTGACAACCACCGATGAAGCCGGCATCAGTGGAGACGACATGGAAGCGCTGGCCTTCGCCTGGCTTGCCTGGCGTACCGTTGCCGGGCTACCGGGGAATTTGCCCTCAGTCACCGGCGCACGCGAAGCCAGCGTTCTCGGTGCCATTTTCCCGGCCAATCCCCGCCATAATCAGAGTTAACTGAAATTCAGCGCAGCGCGTCGCCGGTAAAATAAAAGGGAACAGGAGGGCCCATTAGCCCTCCAGGACCAGGATAGTCTTCGGAATACGCTCATGAAAAAACTTCTTCTTATTGCTGTACCTGTCTTGCTGTCAGGCTGCAGCGTCTATAACCAGCTCGTTGAGCGCATGCAGACCGACACGCTGGAATATCGCTGTGATGAAAAGCCGCTGACCGTCAAGCTTAATAACCCACGCCAGGAAGCCAGCTTTGTCTATGACAATAAATTGCTGACGCTCAAGCAGGGGATCTCCGCCTCCGGCGCGCGCTACAGCGACGGTATTTACGTCTTCTGGTCGAAAGGTGACAGCGCCACCGTCTACAAACGCGACCGCATCGTGCTGAACAATTGCCAGCTCGAAAATCCGAAGCGTTGAGATTTTCACAGGGGCGGCGCACAATAGCGCCACCCAATCTCAACGTCACCTTATGCCATGTCTGATAACGACGAACTGCAGCAAATTGCGCATCTGCGCCGTGAATACACCAAAGGCGGCCTGCGTCGCCAGGATCTTCCCGCTGAACCTCTGGTGCTTTTTGAACGCTGGCTGAAACAGGCCTGCGAAGCAAAACTGGCCGACCCAACGGCCATGGTGGTTGCCACGGTGGACGAAAATGGTCAACCGTATCAACGTATCGTGCTGCTTAAGCATTATGACGAGAAAGGGCTGGTGTTTTACACCAACCTGGGCAGCCGCAAAGCGCACCATTTAGAGAACAATCCCCGAATCAGTCTCCTGTTCCCGTGGCATATGCTGGAACGCCAGGTCATGGTCACAGGCAAAGCGGAGCGCCTTTCCACGCTGGAAGTGGTGAAGTACTTCCACAGCCGCCCGCGTGACAGCCAGATTGGCGCCTGGGTCTCAAAACAGTCCAGCCGAATTTCCGCCCGCGGCGTGCTGGAAAGCAAATTCCTTGAACTGAAGCAAAAATTCCAGCAGGGCGAAATTCCACTGCCCAGCTTCTGGGGCGGTTTCCGCATCCCGATCGAGCAGATTGAGTTCTGGCAGGGGGGCGAACATCGCCTGCACGACCGCTTTTTATACCAGCGCGACAACGGCGGCTGGAAAATCGACAGGCTTGCACCGTAATCCCCGAAATTTGTTGATTTAAGCGCTAGCGCACGCCGCGCTTGCGCTTTATTCTATGGTCCTTTCGCATCAGGCGAAAAGTCGTGTACCGGCAAAGGTGCAGTCGTTTATACATGGAGAATTTGATGGCAAGCAGTAACTTGATTAAACAATTGCAAGAGCGGGGCCTTGTGGCCCAGGTGACGGACGAGGAAGCGTTAGCAGAGCGACTGGCGCAAGGCCCGATCGCGCTCTATTGCGGCTTTGATCCCACCGCTGACAGCTTGCATTTGGGGCATCTTGTTCCATTGTTATGCCTGAAACGCTTCCAGATGGCAGGCCATAAGCCTGTGGCCCTGGTGGGCGGCGCGACCGGTCTGATCGGCGACCCAAGCTTTAAAGCCGCTGAGCGTAAACTGAACACCGAAGACACCGTGCAGGAGTGGGTGGATAAGATCCGCAAACAGGTTGCACCGTTCCTCGACTTCAACTGTGGTGATAACGCCGCGATTGCCGCCAATAACTACGACTGGTTTGGCAGCATGAACGTGCTGACCTTCCTGCGTGACATCGGCAAACACTTCTCTGTTAACCAGATGATTAACAAAGAAGCGGTAAAACAGCGCCTGAACCGTGACGATCAGGGTATCTCCTTTACTGAATTCTCTTATAACCTGCTGCAGGGCTACGACTTCGCCTGTCTGAACAAACTGCACGGCGTTTGCCTGCAGATTGGCGGTTCTGACCAGTGGGGTAACATTACTTCCGGTATCGATCTGACCCGTCGCCTGCATCAAAACCAGGTGTTTGGTCTGACCGTTCCGCTGATCACCAAAGCCGACGGGACTAAATTCGGTAAAACCGAAGGCGGTGCGGTATGGCTCGATCCGAAGAAAACCAGCCCGTACAAATTCTATCAATTCTGGATCAACACCGCGGATGCCGATGTTTACCGCTTCCTGAAGTTCTTCACCTTCATGGACATTGAAACCATCAACGCCCTGGAAGAAGAAGATAAAAACAGCGGTAAAGCACCACGCGCGCAGTATGTGCTGGCGGATGAAGTGACCAAACTGGTTCACGGTGAAGAAGGTCTGGCCGCGGCGAAACGCATTACCGCAAGCCTGTTCAACGGTACGCTGAGCGATTTGAGCGAAGCTGACTTCGAGCAGCTGGCGCAGGATGGCGTACCGATGGTTGAGATGGAGAAAGGGGCTGACCTGATGCAGGCGCTGGTGGACTCTGAGCTGCAGCCGTCTCGCGGGCAGGCGCGTAAAACCATTGCGTCTAACGCCATCACCATCAACGGTGAAAAACAGGCTGACTCGGAATACACCTTCGCCGACAGCGATCGCCTGTATGGCCGCTACACGCTGCTGCGTCGCGGTAAGAAAAATTACTGTCTGGTCTGCTGGAAATAAATAAAAATCTCCAGGGGCGTGGGAAACCACGCCCTTTTTGTTTTTTCAGGGTTTGGTAAGCATAAAATGAAGAACATCCTCGCCATTCAGTCCCACGTTGTTTTTGGACATGCTGGCAATAGCGCGGCGGAATTCCCGATGCGCCGCCTCGGGGCTAACGTCTGGCCCCTCAATACCGTACAGTTCTCAAACCACACACAATACGGCAAATGGACCGGCTGCGTGATGCCGCCTTCGCATCTCACGGAGATCGTGCAGGGCATTGCCGATATCGACCAGCTCAAACGCTGTGACGCGGTTCTGAGTGGTTACCTGGGCTCCGCAGAGCAGGGGGAGCATATCCTCGGCATCGTTCGCCTGGTGAAAGCAGCCAATCCCGCAGCAAAATACTTCTGCGATCCGGTGATGGGTCATCCGGAAAAAGGCTGCATTGTGGCGCCTGGCGTGGCTGAATTCCATGTTCGCCATGCGTTACCTGCCAGCGATATCATCGCGCCCAACCTGATTGAGCTGGAGATCCTTTGCGAGCATCCGGTTAACAGCGTCGCAGAGGCGGTAAGCGCGTCTCGTGAACTGATAGCCCAGGGGCCTGAGATTGTGCTGGTGAAACATCTCGCCCGTGCAGGGCTGAGCAGAGACCGCTTTGAGATGCTGCTGGTGACCAAAGACGAAGCCTGGCACATCAGCCGTCCGCTGGTAGATTTTGGCCTGCGTCAGCCAGTGGGCGTGGGAGATGTGACCAGCGGGCTGTTGCTGGTGAAACTGCTACAGGGTGCGACGCTGCGCGAAGCGCTTGAGCATGTGACTGCAGCGGTGTACGAAATTATGATTGCGACGAAAGAGATGCAGGAATACGAACTGCAGGTAGTGGCGGCACAGGATCGTATTGCGCAGCCGGAGCACTATTTCAGCGCAACACAGCTCTAAACTATGCCGGGTAAGCGTCAGCGCCACCCGGCAACGCAGGCCGCTCGGTTAATTCAATCCTTCCGCTTTCAGCGCCGCGGCCACCGCAGGGCGCTCCGCCATACGCGTCATATATGCTGCGATATGGTCTAACCCGTCCAGATTCAGCTTAACCGCACGCGCCCAGCGCAGCACGGTAAAGAGATACGCATCGGCAATGGTGAAGCGTGCCCCGCAGATGTACTGATCGTCCTTCAATGACTCATTGACGTACTGCAGCTTTTTCTCCAGCAGGGCGCGAACGGTCGGTTTGTACTCTTCCGGCGTGTCCGGGCGGAACAGTGGCGTAAATCCTTTATGCAGTTCGGTTGCAATGTAGTTCAGCCATTCGAGCGTTTTATAGCGTGAAACCGTACTTACCGGGGCCAGCAGCTGGCGATCGGGCACGCTGTCTGCCAGGTACTGCATAATGGCGACGCCTTCTGTCAGCAGGGTACCGTCATCCAGAAGCAGGGCCGGAACTTGTCCCTTCGGGTTAATCGCAAAAAAATCGTCGCCGTTTTCCAGGCGCTTTTTCATCAGGTCAACGCCGTCCAGCGTGAAATCTTTGCCGCTCTCGCGCAGGGTAATATGGGAAGCAAGAGAGCACGCGCCCGGTTTGTAGAACAGTTTCATCGGTAACTCCTTTTTGCTGAGGTTTCAGCTATGTTAGTGCGCAAGCAAACAAAAAAAAAGCCGCTAATAAATTAGCGGCTCATCGTTTCTCAATAACGTTACGCGGTAGCGGTTTCGGTCGCTTTCGTCGCTTTGTCGTCGTCCTGAGTCATACGGTTCAGCTTCGGTGCCGTCAGCAGCATCAGCGCCGCGATAACCGCCGTTGCGATACCAATCTGCAGGAAGACGGTACCGTATACATTCAGGGAGACCAGCGGGTCAGTCACGTTCTCAGGCACCGCCATCAGGTTTGCGATTTTACCTGCGATGATGGCTGCACCGGCAGTGGTCAGGAACCAGCTACCCATGATGAAGCCCATCAGACGCTGTGGCACCAGCTGTGCAACCATCGCCAGACCCAGACCGGAGATCATCAGTTCACCGATAGACTGCAGGGCATAGCTCAGGATCAGCCAGTTAACGGAGACGATACCGGCGTCAGTCGCAAATTTGGTACCCAGTGGCAGCACGAGGAACGCACCAGAGCACAGCACCATACCGATGGCGAACTTGTGCGGCATTGGCAGACGGTCACCCATCTTGTTATAGATAGCCGCCAGAATTGGGCTACCAATCATGATCCAGAACGGGTTCAGCGCCTGATACTGCTCCGGCTCGAACGCGATACCCAGGATGGAGTGCTCAACGTTGCGAATAGCGAAGAAGTTCAGCGAGGTTGGCATCTGGCTGTAGAGCACGAAGAAGATAATCGCTTCCAGCATCAGAATGAAGGCCACAATCATCTTGCGACGGGCCGCACCTTGCATCGCGAAGGCTTCTTTCGCGAAGATGATGACGATACCCAGTGCCACCACGCCCAGAACGGCACGTGCAACACCCTGGTTATGCAGCAACCAGGTGGCGATGGCCGCGAGGATAACAACACCCACGATGGTGGCCAGCAGTTTGCCCATGTGCACCGGTTCGAAATCAGGTTTTGAACCGTAGTCCTTAACCCAGCTACGGCAGAACAGGAAGTTCACAACGGTAATCATCATACCGACAAAGCTCAGCGCAAACGCCACGCTCCAGCCGAATTTTGCGGCGAGCCATGGGGTTGCCAGCATGGAGAAGAATGAACCAATGTTGATGGACATGTAGTACATGGTGAATGCACCGTCCAGACGTGGGTCATCTTTGCTGTAGCAGGTAGAGAGCAGGGATGACGGGTTCGCTTTGAACAATCCGTTACCAACGGCGATGGTTGCCATACCCATATAGACTACGGCTGCGTCATGACCAGACCAGGCAACCAGACCGTAGCCGATTGCCAGAACAATGGCGCCCAGCATAATGACACGCTTCGTACCCAGAACTTTATCACCAAGCCAGCCGCCAATCGCGACCAGACCGTAAACGAGGGCACTGAATGAAGAGAACAGCGTGATGGAATCGGCTTCGGACATACCCAGCTGTTTTACCAGGTAAACCGCCATGATCCCTTGCAGGCCGTAATAACCAAAACGCTCCCATAACTCGATAGAGAAGATGAGATAGAACGCTTTTGGCTGTTTAAAAGCGTTCAAACTCACGCTTTCATCTGTTGGTTTATTGTTTGCAGTTGACACATATACCTCTTTTTTTACATCCCATATTAACGGGGGTGTTCATAGCGTGATGGTCGGAGTCCATCCGCTTTATAGTTATATTGGGAGGAGAAACGGCGGGTAATGTTCACTATCCTGACCCGTCTGGCAATACGTTTGTAATAATCTGTTACATATAACTGAGCCGCTATAATCCTCGGTTTCTGCAAATGTTATTCAGCGTTAAATTTCACACAATGGGTTTTGTTGGTTTTTTTGACTGCGAAAAACCGGCAGAGAGGGTTGTGTGGCGATATGTTCTGCTATTTACCGTTAAATGCAGTCATATAGCCCATATTCTGAAAAATGAGTGGTCTTATCTGCGGCCATTGAAGGATTACATCTTGTCTGGCAAAGGGTTTAGGTGGGATCTGACAACAAAAAATCAACATGAAGTTATCAGAGTGATCGCGATCACAAATGTATAGAAATTTTCGGTAGTGAAAAAACTATTAACCTGTTTGAGCGTTAAATAACCAAACAATTGACAGGGCGTAAGAGAACATATGCGGACAACTTGCGGCCTAAAGGAAGGTTTTTAGTTAAGCCTTCCTTTAGTAAGGTCTTGATGATGCGAAAGTAAAAAGGAATAACGCCGCTCAGGGATACACTTTTTCTTTATATTCGCAGAGATCTTCAATGATACATGAGCCGCAGCGAGGCTTTCTGGCAATGCAGGTATAACGGCCATGCAGGATAAGCGAGTGATGACAGTCGACTTTGAATTCAGCGGGAACCACTTTTAACAGTTTCTCCTCCACCTGTTCGACATTTTTACCCGGAGCGAAGTTGGTTCGGTTAGCGACACGGAAAATATGGGTATCAACCGCGATGGTCGGCCAGCCAAACGCGGTGTTAAGTACCACATTCGCCGTTTTACGTCCCACACCCGGCAACGCTTCCAGCGCCTCGCGATCTTCCGGCACTTCACCACCATGACGCTCCAGCAAAATGCGGCAGGTCTTAATGACGTTCTCCGCTTTGCTGTTAAACAGCCCAATGGTTTTGATATAAGACTTCACCCCTTCCACGCCCAGCTCCAGCATGGCTTTCGGGGTATTGGCCACAGGATAGAGCAGGGCGGTGGCCTTATTCACGCTCACGTCAGTGGCCTGAGCCGAAAGCAGCACTGCGATCAGCAGCTCAAACGGCGAAGTGAAATTCAGCTCAGTCGTCGGATGCGGGTTTGCGTCCCGAAGACGGGTGAGGATCGCAATGCGCTTTTCTTTGTTCATGAGGCTTTCCCGGGTATCCCTTCCTGCACGCTGCGCTCAGCCGTGCGGCGCTTACGTTTTTCATCAATCAGGTATTTTATCGCCAGCATCATGCCAAGGCCAATAAACGCACCCGGTGGCAGCATAGCCAGCAGGAACGGCGTATCCGTATGAAACACCTCGATGCGTAAAACTTTAGCCCAGCTTCCCAGCAGCGCGTCTGCGCCGTCGAAGAGGGTACCGTTGCCAAGAATTTCACGCAGTGAGCCCAGAACGAACATCGCGCAGGTGGCTCCCATTCCGATGGAGAAACCATCCAGGGCCGACATCGCCGGGGTGTTCTTCACGGCAAAGGCTTCTGCACGCCCCACCACGATACAGTTGGTAACGATCAGCGGAATAAAAATCCCCAGTGACTGATACAGACCAAACGCGTAGGCATTAATCAGCATCTGAACGACGCTCACCACTGACGCGATGATCATGACGTAAATCGGAATACGGATTTCCGACGGCGTCCAGCGGCGCAGGGTGGAAATGGAGAGGTTGGTCAGGGTCAGCACCAGCGTGGTGGCAAGCCCCAGCCCCAATGCGTTGGTAGCGGTGGATGTCACCGCCAGCAGCGGGCACAATCCCAGCAGCTGTACCAGTGCGGAGTTGTTCTTCCACAACCCCTGGACAATGACCTCTTTAACCTGGCTCATGCTCACTCCTCACAGGCCGGAAGATTGTTAATCTGCGCAGGCAGCGTTTCTGCATACAACCCGGCACGTTTTACGGCATTCACGACGGCACGCGGCGTAATGGTGGCCCCGGTGAACTGGTCAAACTCGCCGCCATCTTTCTTGACGGCAAATGCCGTGTCCGCTTCGCCGTGGATCACCTTACCGGCAAAATGCAAAATCCAGTCGCTCAGGCGTGTCTCAATTTTATCCCCAAGGCCCGGCGTTTCGTGGTGTTGAGTCACGCGGGTACCCAACACGGTACCGGAAAAATCGGTACCCACAAGGAGCTGAATGGCACCGGAATACCCGTCTGGTGCCGTGGCCTCCATCACCACGCCCACCGCATTATCGCCTCTACGGGCGATATAGAGACGATGCGGGCCTTTACCTAACTGCGGCGCCTGTACCACGAAACAGCTTTTCTGCAGGTCATTATCGTAGAAATCAGACGGCATCACCTGATCGAACAGCGCGCGTTGCTGCTTCGCGGCCTGTTCATCAATGGTCGTTTTGGTCAGTTCGTTCACCAGTGCCGTCATCCCGGTGAGGACAGCAGCGAAAATGGCCAGCGTGACGCCATGTTTTTGCATTGTTTTCAGCATCGCGAAACCCTTACCGATGGCCGTACACGCGCGGGCGCGTGTAGTAGTCAATGAGCGGAACGGTGATGTTGGCAAGCAGGACGGCGAACGCTACGCCATCCGGGTATCCGCCGAAACTGCGGATCAGCCACACCAGCAGACCGGCCAGCGCACCGAAGATCAGACGACCGCGATTGGTGGTCGAGGCGGTTACCGGATCGGTCAGAATAAAGAACGCGCCCAGCATGGTGGCACCAGAGAGCAGATGCATCTGCGGGCTCGCCAGGGATTCAGGAGAGAAGAGCCAGCCCAGCGTAGAGCAGACCGCGAGCGTGATCAGGAAGCTCACCGGAATATGCCAGCGGATCGCTTTCTGCTGCAGCAGGAACAGGCCGCCCAACAGATATGCCAGGTTAACCCACTGCCAGCCTGCACCGGCCAGCACGCCGCTGTAGATGGCTGATTGCATGATCTGCTCAACGCTGTGCCCGGCACGCAGGGACGTTTTAAATGTATCGAGCGGTGTGGCCTGGCTGACACCATCCACGCCCATACGCAACGCATTCATATCGGCACCGGACGCCGTATGGCCGGAAAAGATCACCTGAAGGGCATCCATAAAACCCGGCACCGTGGCGGCGATATCGTGCGGCGGCAGCCAGCTGGTCATTTGTACCGGGAAGGAGATAAGCAGTACCACGTAGCCGACCATCGCCGGGTTAAAGGGATTGTGGCCCAGCCCACCGTACAGCTGTTTGGCAATAATCACCGCAAACACCGTACCGAGCACGATCATCCACCACGGCGCAAACGGCGGAATACTGATGGCCAGCAGCAGGCCCGTCAGCAGAGCGGAGTTATCGCTGAGAATACGGGAGATGTTCATCTTACGCAGCTTCAGCACCAGCGCTTCGGCCGCTACGGCGCTGGCACAGCCCAGTGCTAACTGGAACAGGGTTCCCCAGCCGAAAAACCAGAACTGAACGGCAATACCCGGCAGCGCGGCCAGGCAGACCAGCATCATAATGCGCGACGTCTGGCGCTGGTTATGGGTGTAAGGGGAACTTGCGATTCTGAAAACCATTTAATCCTCGTTAACTGCTTGCTGTGCGGCTTTCTTCGCCTGAACGCGTGCAATCGCGGCGGCGACGGCGGCTTTGCGTGGATCGTCGTTCGCGGCAGGCTGTTGTACTTCCTGCTGAGCCGCTTTCCGTGCTTTGGCGCGGGCGATGGCCGCTTCGACAGCGGCTTTGCGCGGATCGACTGGTGCCTCTTCTGCAGCTGGTTGTGGTTGCTGAGCCGCTTTCCGTGCTTTGGCGCGGGCGATGGCCGCTTCGACAGCGGCTT
>NZ_JACASJ010000014.1:65401-69121 GCF_013391025.1 Enterobacter sp. SECR19-1250
TGCGCGGGTCGACTGGTGCCTCTTCTGCAGCTGGTTGTGGTTGCTGCGCCGCTTTCCGTGCTTTGGCGCGGGCGATGGCCGCTTCAACGGCCGCTTTACGCGGATCGACACGGGTTTCTTCCGGTTGCCCTGTTTGCGCTTTTTCCGCCTGACGCGCGCGCGCCGCGGCCTTACGCGCTTCACGTGCGGCAATGGCTTCGCTGTTATCTGGCTTCTCACCGGCGGAGATCACCACAGGTTGCGCTGCGGTTGCTTTTTTCTCGCGCACGCGAGCCAGCGCCGCGTTAATGGCATCCTGATCTTTCTCGCCTGGCTGAACGGCAGCCTGCTTATGACGCTCCTGACGGGCCAGTTTTTCACGCTCCAGACGAGCCTGGCGGGCTTCAAAGCGGGCTTTCGCTTCGGCAGCGCGTTTTTCTTCCATCGAGATGGCATAAATCTCGGCCTTCTCCTGACGGAAGTACTGCACCAGCGGAATGTTGCTAGGGCAGACCCAGGCGCACGCGCCGCATTCGATGCAGTCAGCCAGATTATGCGCTTGTGCTTTACCGTGCAGCTGACCTTTGCTGTACCAGTACAACTGCTGTGGAAGCAGATCGGCCGGGCAGGCATCGGCGCAGGCGCTGCAGCGGATGCAGCCTTTCTCTTCCTGCTCTTCACCCATTTCGGTGGGGGAGGGGGCGAGCAGACAGTTAGTGATTTTTACGACCGGAACGTCCAGCCACGGCAGGGTAAAGCCCATCAATGGACCGCCCATGATCACCATCTGATCGCTGCCGGGACAGAATCCGGCCTGCTCCAGAAGATGACGAACCGGCGTGCCCAGACGCGCCCAGACGTTCCCCGGACGAGACACTGACTCGCCCGTCATCGTCACCACGCGTTCGGTCAGGGGTTCACCGTCAATCACCGCGCGTTTCACTGCGTAGGCGGTACCCACGTTTTGCATCAGCACGCCAATATCCGATGAGCGGCCGCCGTGGGGAACCTGCTTTCCGGTGAGTATTTGCGTCAGCTGTTTTGCCCCGCCCGACGGGTACTTGGTCGGAATGACGCGCAGGCTGATATCGTGGCTACCGGCGAGCACCGCGCGCAGCATGGAAATGGCCTGCGGTTTGTTATCCTCAATGCCAATCAGCACTTCACGGGGCTGCAGCACATGGGCGAGGATACGGATCCCCTCAACGACCTGCGCGGCGCAGTCCTGCATCAGGCGGTCATCGGCGGTGATATAGGGTTCGCATTCGGCGGCGTTGATAATCAGGGTCTGAATTTTATCGCCGCCACCGCGCAGTTTGACGCCGGTCGGGAACCCTGCGCCACCCAGCCCGGCAACGCCGAACTGATGAATACGGTCGATAAGCGCTTCCCGGCTGCGGGCGCGGTAGTCGCTCCAGCCATCACGCTCGATCCAGCGGTCTTCGCCGTCGGCTTCAATAATGACGCTCAGTTCGGAGAGGGCTGACGGATGTGCAACGGTGTGAGGGGTAATCGCCACCACTTTACCGGATGTCGGGGCGTGGATCGGCAGCATACGCCCACGACCAAAGGTCAATGGCTGGCCGCGAAGGACGGTATCGCCTTCTTTAACGCACAACTCACCCTCAGCGCCAATGTGCTGCTTCAGCGGCATGACGAAACGGGTCGCCAGCGGAATTTGACGCAGCGGCGTGCCGCTGGACTGGGTTTTCATCTCTGGCGGATGGATCCCGCCGTCAAAGTCCCAAATCTTTTCTTTTCTGAAAGCAGAAAATAACTTAAGCATGTTGTTCCACAGGAATATTGCGAACCGGAATGGTTTGAAGATCCCACTTCCAGCTTTCGGTAGTCGTTTCAACCGGGCGCAACTCAATACATTGCGTCGGGCAGGGGGCCACGCAGAGGTTACAGCCGGTGCACAGATCCGCCACAACGGTGTGCATGGCGCGGGTGGCGCCAACAATGGCGTCGACAGGGCATGCCTGAATACACTTGGTGCAGCCAATGCAGTTCGCTTCGTCTATCACCGCGAGGGCACGCACGGGCTCCTGCACCTGCGCATCGCCATCAATGGGTTGCGGGTCGACGTTTAGCAGCGCTGCAATTTTCAGCATTACCGCTTCGCCACCTGGCGCACAGCGGTTGATTTTCTCACCCTGAATACCCACGGCTTCTGCATAGGGACGACAGCCAGGATAGCCGCACTGCCCACACTGGCTTTGCGGTAAAAGCTCATCGATTTTTTCAACAACAGGATCGTCCTCTACCGCGAATCGGCGGGAGGCGTAACCCAGAATCAGGCCAAACACCAACCCCAGCACGCTGATGGAGGCGATGGCAATCCAGATGGTATTCATTACAACTTCACCAGACCACTAAAGCCCATAAAGGCCAGAGACATTAAACCTGCGGTCACCAGTGCAATCGCGTTTCCGCGAAAGGGCGCAGGGATATCCGCTGCGGCGAGGCGCTCACGAATAGAGGCAAACAGCACCATCACCAGCGAGAAACCGACGGCGGCAGAAAAACCGTACAGCGCCGACTGCATGAAATTATGCCCGAGATTAATGTTCAACAGCGCTACGCCAAGAACGGCACAGTTGGTGGTGATCAACGGCAGAAAGATACCCAGCAGGCGATAGAGCGCCGGGCTGGTTTTACGCACCACCATTTCGGTAAATTGCACCACTACGGCAATGACCAGAATAAAGGCCAGCGTACGGAGATAGACTAAACCCAGCGGGATGAGGATCCAGGTATCAATCAACCAGGCGCAGATGGACGCCATCGTCATCACGAAGGTGGTTGCCAGCCCCATGCCCATTGCCGTTTCCAGCTTTTTGGACACGCCCATAAACGGACACAGGCCAAGGAACTTCACCAGAACGAAGTTGTTAACCAGCACTGTGCCGACAAAGAGCAGTAAGTAATCGGTCATTATTCAGCCTGAAATAAAAAAGCCGCCTATTATCGGATAAACCACAACAGGCGACAACAGGTTATCTGTAAGGTTATTACGGATTCACGAAGGTGTTCTTCACCCTCGTCGAACGCTTGAAATAGGGCACCAGAAGCGCCGCCGCCAGTAACGGGAAAAGCAGCTGACGAACGGCCAGCGCGTCCGAAACCGGTGAAAAAGCAAAGGCTTTCACCGCCAGCAGTACGGAAACGAGCAGCCAGATGATGTAGTGCTTAGGCACATTTTTGCGGCGTTTAAAGAACGCAATGGTTAGCCACAGCGTGTAGTACCACATGCCTATGGCGAAGACGAACGACACGAACCACAGCGTAATATTCAGCACACTTTGCGACATCAGGGTCTGGATTGCATGAGGGGTAACCAGCGCGGTGGTATAAAGCAGCAGCGCAAGTGATGCGCTTAATAAGGCAACCAGCAGCCATGCCAGTGGGGCGATTAACCAGCCTCCAATTCTTTCTCCAGGCGTTGCGGTCATGAACTCTCCCATAAATCTGCGCGAAATGTTGTACAGCCAGTTTGCAGGGCGGAGAGTATATAACATTTCGCGCGGATGGCTACTTTCTTATAAAACGTAACGCCATACGGACTTAGGCACTTCGCCGACGTTAAACAAACGGCCACCGGAGACCAGTTCCGCACGGCGATGATCCGCTGCACGATACATATTGATGATGTCCTGATTATCCGACAGCGTGTAGTTCAGGTGGGCTTTGTTGAATAAATCAGATTTCGGGTAAGTCTCCCCCGTAGCGGGTTGTGTT